>JBDNFJ010000001.1:0-8371 GCA_041689895.1 Gracilimonas sp.
CCGGCGCCTTTAGTGAAATACAGCATAACCTGCGCATCTTCATAGAATTGCATGATGGGTTTCCCTTTCAAAAGCTTGTATTTCTCTACCTCAATTAATCGGTTGTTATGAAGCTCATACACCCCACTTGAAGTTCCGGCCAGTATGGTACCATCTTGCGTTTGATGTACGGTAATTACTTGATTTATTTCCTGCTTGGTTCGGGTTGTGTATATCTGCAGGTCATGTTCATTCGGAATATGGATTAACCCACTGTTGGTGGCTACCCATATGGTATGTTGGTCATCCTCAATAAGATCTCGAACCTGTTTTTTCGCATCCGCATCGTTTTTGAAATATCGCGAAAACTGCCCGTCTTCATACACATAAAGTCCCAGTAGCGTGATAAAGAAAACCCGTCCGTCGGAAGCTTCATAAATTTTGGTGATATCCGAATTTGTAAACCCATCCTCATTCCCAAAATGATGAAACGAGCCATCCTTGATAAGCATCACCCCGCCATATTCCAGCGCAACCCACATACCAACTCCTTTCTGTATATGGATTTGTGTAGCCCGATTGTGTGGCATTCCCGGAGTATTTGCGTAATTATAGATCTCGAAGTTTAGTCCATCGAAGCGAACGAGGCCGTCATAAGTTGCAATCCATAGATAGCCAAGCGAATCTTGTTGCACCCAGTTTACGCTATTTACCGGAAGGCCATCTTCGATAGACCAAGACCGGGCCACCAGGGAATCGAGATGCTGTAATAAGGGTAGCTGAAAGGCTGAGCCGGCCTCTGCGAGAAAAAGAAAAATAAGGAGTAAAATTCCTTTTTTCGTCATTACTGATTAACCCTTTTAAGCCTTGGCCCGCTAGTAATGGATAAGCTGGGCGATTATTTATCGTCGTTAAGCACATAGATTTGCGAGAGATTACGCCCTTCTTGTGCATAATCCAATCCGTACCCGAGCACAAAAGCATCCGGTATCTCAAAGCCAACGTAATCTAATTGTACAGGATGTATGGTGGCTTCTTTTTTATGAAGCAGCGTGCAAACTGCTACCGAAGCTGGATGGCTTTCCTTTATACGCTTCAGCATATAATTCATGGAAAGGCCGGTGTCCACAATATCTTCCACTAAAATGAGGTGGCGCCCTTCTACCTTAGCATCAATGTGCTTGAGTTCAGTTACCTGCCCCGAAGATACCTTTGCGTCACCATAACTGCTTAGCTTTAAAAAATCCACCTCACATGGGACGCTCACATTGCGCATTAAATCTGAAAGAAAAATAAAAGCGCCGTTTAGTATGCCGATGAATATAGGTTTTTTATCGGCATATTCTCTATCCAACTGACTTCCCAACTGGCTTATCCGCTCGTCGATCTGATTTTTTGGAATGAACAGTTTAAACTCTTCCCCATTGCAGGTTACGGTATCAGGCATATAAAAAGATGAACTCATACTAAGAAATATTAATGGTCAAAAAGGTTTGTGTTATAGGGTTACATTTGGCCATTTCCGAAACGGCCCCCTGTTCTCCATTAGCAGATTTTTCAGGATAAATAATGGCGTAAATAGTACCATCTGATCCGCACAATACCAAGGCTTTTTCCCTATTAAATGTAGGTATTTTACGGTTTGTAAGATGGTCTGATACTTTTTGTTGGCCTTCCATGCCCAAAGGTGTGAAAGCATCCCCGGCTTCCCAGGTTCTAAGGGTCAGTGGCCAGCTAAGTAAATCCGCATCCAGTCGAAGATCCGCATTTTTTTTGGGAAAAGGGTTCAGCTTAATGGAAAGTCCGAATTTTTGAACTCCTTTTTCCACCCAATCCTTATTGAGAAGTGCAGATTTAGCCGAGTCTTCGTCAGTCTCATCCGGCCTAATAAGAATCTCGTTTCGGTCTCGAATAAGTAGAAAATTTCTGATTCGTAATTTCTTACCAGTTTGTAGCAACTCAATTTCCGCAAGTTCTTTGAGCTGACCTTTTGAGTAGGCTCCTTTAAGTCCCACTTTATCCAGAATGGTTTTCAATACGGCCGGCTTCAGTAGTTCCGGCAGCTCTTTGAATTTTTCGAGATGAATGTTATTGGCAGATGAAACTTGATGAGCCAGGGTGCTTATGCTTTCTTTAAAAGTGTGGGCATATGTTGGAAGTGAAAGGATGTTTTTTTGCCAGCCCGGGAATAATTCATCCATTTTAGGAGCGAATTCATTACGCAGAAAATTGCGTGCAAAACCGGAATCTTCGTTACTTTTGTCAACCCGAAAAGGAATAGCTTCGGCTTCGCAATAAGCGAGAATGTCTGCTTTAGGAAAAGGCAGCAAAGGACGAAAAAGCTCGCCATCCCAAATGCTCATGCCCTGCCAGGCCGTTGGAGAACTTCCTCGAAGAATCTTCTGTAAAACCGTTTCCACCTGATCATCTTGGTGATGAGCGGTGACAATAGCATCCGCGTTATTCTCCGCCTGCAAATCCCGGAAAAATTGATAACGCTGATCACGAGCCCAATTCTGGAAATTCTGTCCCTCCGCTTCTGTAGGATTTAAAGCCACAGAGCAACATTCAAACCCCCATTGGAAGGCCATTTGCTCTACCAATTCCTGATCCAAATCCGATTGCTTGTCGCGCTTGCCATAGTTCACATGCACAACCACAGCCTTAGCATCCAGCTGGTGTAATAGATAGAGCAAAGCCATAGAATCCGGCCCGCCACTTACTCCGATGATAAAAGACGCCTTTGGGCTGAAATAGTCCGAAAGTGCTTTTCTGAGGTGGGAAGTTATTATTTGGCTGACATTTTTTGGCATGGGAAAAAGTAGGGGGTTTTTAAACGAATATCGAATTTAGATTAGAGGTAAGATTAGCTTTCTAAAACTTCATTTGCCTCGATGAAGTTCAAGTAATCTTGTTCGATGTTCGTTAGCCTATTATCTTAAAATATAAATAGAAAAAACTGAATGTTAGGTCGAGTATGTCTTTAAGCGAAAAATGGATTTATCATCACGACGAACCGCTGACTCGTTATTCGCTCGGGGTTGAAGGGGAAAACCCACTGATTGGTTTTGGGGTGAATCCCAGCACGGCCAAGCCGGGAAATCTGGATCCGACGGTAGCCTCCGTGGCTCGGTTTGCAAAAACACAGGGTTATGACGGATGGATTATGTTTAATCTTTATCCACAGCGAGCTACGAATCCGAATAAGATGCACCTGCATTTTCAGAAAAAAATCCATGATAAAAATGTGGAAGTAATTGCCCAATTATTAGAAGGCCGCTCGGCTGATATTTGGTGTGCTTGGGGTACGCTCATCGAAAAACGCCCATATCTTTCGCGCTGCCTGCAAGATATTTATGAGGTGCTGGCCGATAAAAACTGTCGCTATTTCACCCGTGGCAATATCTCCAAAGCCGGGCACCCGCACCATCCGTTGTACTTAAAGAAGACATCACCCATGGATCCTTTTGATGTGCAAGAATACGTGCGCTTGCTTAAATACGAGGAGTGCTAAAAAACAGGATTTCTGTAATTTTGAATGGCTTTTTAAATAGGGATTCAAGCAGAGATAGAACGATGGGAATTCAGATTAAAACACTTAAATCTGTACGCGTACCTGTTCAAAGGCGAACTTTTGCACATCAAGTTCCTTATTGAGGGCTACTAATTCTCCGACTTCATTTACGCCCAAAAATTTATATTCTCCATCCAGTAGTTTATCATTCACTTTCAAATGCGTCCATTGCCCATAGCCGATGAGCGTTTGATTTATAGCACGAATTAACTCAGGGCTGAATTGACTCCAATGCCGATATCTATACTCAATTTTCTGTAAGATTTCCGCTAACAGCTTCTCACGCTGATAGGTTATCCCTGTTTCTATTGCAAGTGAAGTTGCTGTATTCTCCAAGCCGCCAGCAAAATCAGTTTGGTTAATATTCAAGCCAATCCCTATGACCATCCGCTCTAAATGATTGCCCGAAAATTGTGTTTCGGTAAGGATGCCACATAATTTCTTTCCGTTAAAAAGAATATCGTTTGGCCACTTTAGTTTTGCGAGAAGCTTGGCTCGTGAATTGATTACCTCGCTAATGGCTAATGCGCAGGAAAGGGTTAATAGGATAAAACGTTCCGCTTTTTGGGGCTCAAAAACGAGACTAAACGTTAGATTTTTTTTCGGCTGTACGTGCCATTGTCGCTCAGATTGTCCGCGACCACCGGTTTGATGGTCTGCTAAAACAAGTGCGCCATGCAAAGAGCCTTCTGATGCTACTTTTTTGGCGTAGGAATTGGTAGAGGGTAATTCCTCAAAAAAAGTAAAGCTACGTCCCAACCAAGACGTAGCCAAATGCTGTTCAAAAAGTGTTTGATCAAACAAAATGCTTAGTTAAGTGAAGAAACCTGTTGGCAGGTATCTCTGTAAAGTAAGATAAAGCCTACAATGTTCCCTTCAGAAATTCAGCGCTGTTTGTTGCTGATGGAGATTACCGAGTCTTCTGTGGCAATGGCATTTGGCACGAAATTATCTGCGGCGGTTTCGTTTTTCCCAATAGATACCTGCTACATAAAACTTGAATAGCCATATATTTTCTGGCTTTTAACGAAGCTTGGTTGCTCATATGTAGTGCTACTTTATAGTATTTATTTTCCACTTGTTGAATATTCCAGCAGCTTTGATTTTACTTTTTTTAGCTTTTTCATAAAATCAAATTTCTGCCAAAGGTTATTCTGGCGTGATATTTGTGTTCATATAATTCAGCTAAAAGTTGAACTGCCTTATTTATAAGGTTAACTTCAACCCCCATAAAAAAATATTTGAGTACGAGCACCCTATGTTGTTAGACACAATCGGCAAAGTAATTACCAAAGTTTTCGGTTCTAAAAGTGATAAAGATATTAAGAAGATCCAGCCTTTGGTAGATGAGATTAAAAGCTATGAGGAACGCATAAAGCAGCTTAACGATGATGAGCTGAAAGGTAAGACGGAGGAATTCCGGCAAAAGATAAAAGACGCTACTGCCGAAACCGTTGCCGAAACCGAAGATATCAAGAAGCAGTTGAACGATGTGGAAGACCTTTCTGCCACCGAACATCGGGAAATGGCCGAATACCTTGATGAGCTCGAACAAAAGGAATTGGACCTTATAGAACAGGTTTTGGATGACATTTTGCCCGAAGCCTTTGCGGTTCTTAAAGATACCTGCCGACGATTTGTCGGTAAATCTTGGAAAGTGGGCGGCAACGATATCACTTGGGAAATGGTACCGTACGATGTTCAGCTGGTTGGTGCTATTGTGTTGCATCAGGGTACTATTGCCGAGATGAAAACAGGAGAGGGTAAAACCTTGGTAGCTATCTTCCCGGCGTACTTGAATGCGCTTGCTGGTAAAGGCGTGCATGTGGTTACCGTGAACAATTATTTGGCCATACGTGATGCCGAGTGGAACGAGCCGATTTTTAATTTCCACGGGCTGCAAGTGGATTGTATCGACCGGTACCAGCCAAGTACCGAGCAGCGACGTAAAGCCTACAAAGCGGATATCACCTATGGTACCAATAACGAATTTGGCTTTGATTACCTGCGTGATAACATGGTGGTTGAACAAGAGCAGCTGGTACAACGCGATCACCATTTCACCATTATTGATGAGGTAGATTCCATTCTAATTGATGAAGCTCGAACTCCACTTATTATTTCGGGACCGGTTCCTCAAGGAAATCAATCGGATAAATTTGTAGAAATGAAACCTCGGGTGGAGTCGCTGGTTCTGGCTCAAAAGAAAATGGTAGCTAATCTGGTTTCTGAAGGTAAAAAGCTGTTACAAGAAGGGGATGAAGAAAATGCGGGTCTTGCGCTATTCCGTGCGGTTCGTGGGTTCCCTAAAAACTCTCAGCTTAAGAAGCTGCAGCAGGATCCTAAAATGCAGAAGTTGATTCAACACACCGAAAATCACTACCTGCAGGATAATGCCAAGAACATGCCGATTGTAGATGAATATTTGTTTTATGCGGTAGATCCTAAAATGAATTCCATTGAAATGACGGAGAAAGGACGGGAATTCATTACCAAGAAAGGAGAGGATGAAGAGTTTTTTGTGATTCCTGATCTGGGTGTAGAAACGGCAGAAATTGAAAAGGAAATTGAGACGCTCGACAAAGAGAGGATTGCTGAAGTCAAGAATAATCAAGAATTCAGTGAAGACTATAAAGAGAAAAAATTAGCCGAGACCAAGCTGGATATCCAGCAGGAAAGAGAAAATAAATTCAATGAACTGCATCTGCTTTTTGCGGAACGTGGAGATCGTATTCATACCGTAAACCAGCTGCTTAAAGCCTACACCAATTTTGAGCGCGAGGAAGAATACATTGTGCAGAATGGAAAGGTGAATATTGTGGATGAGCACACGGGCCGTGTGCTTTCCGGCCGCCGTTATTCGGATGGTTTGCACCAGGCTATTGAGGCAAAAGAGCAGGTGAAGGTAGAAGCTTCTACGCAAACCTATGCTACTATTACCCTGCAGAATTACTTCCGTATGTATAATAAATTGTCGGGTATGACCGGTACGGCCGAGACGGAAGAGGGTGAATTTAATGAAATTTACGAGCTGGATGTAATTGTTATTCCTACCAACAAGCCCATTGTTCGGGATGATAAAGAAGATTTTGTTTTTAAGACCAAGCGAGAGAAATTCAACGCTACTATTCAGAAAATTCAGGAATATCATGATAAAGGGCAGCCCGTTTTGGTAGGTACTACCAGCGTGGATGTTTCTGAAACGGTAAGCCGTATGCTGCAGCGTGCAGGCATTTCTCACAACGTATTGAACGCAAAGCAGCACGCGAGTGAAAGTGAAATTGTGAAGCAAGCGGGTGAAATTGGAGCCGTTACGGTGGCTACCAACATGGCCGGTCGTGGTACGGATATTAAATTAGGCAACGGCGTAAAAGAGAAAGGTGGCTTGGCCATTTTGGGAACCGAACGTCATGAATCTCGCCGAATTGACTTGCAGTTAAGAGGACGTTCCGGACGTCAGGGTGATCCCGGTGAATCTCAGTTTTATGTATCGCTGGAAGATGATTTGATGGCGCTGTTTATGTCTGATCGTGTAGCAACGGTGATGGACAAGCTGAGTTTTGAAGAAGGTGAGGTTATCACGCATCCATGGATTACCAAGTCGCTGGGACGAGCTCAAACCAAAGTGGAGCAGAATAACTTCAGCATTCGTAAACGACAGTTGGAATATGATGATGTGCTGAACAATCAGCGGAATGTGATTTATGCGCGCAGAAAGCATGCGCTCTCGGGCGACCAGCTGCGAACCGACATCATGGACATGCTGGATGACCTGATCGTATCTATTGTGGAAGAATATGTTGCCGCCGGCGATTATGAAGGTCTATACGAAAACATCCTTCGTCAGCTGGCTGTGGATGTAGATTTTGAGAAGGATGAGTGGTACAAGATGAGCGAAGACGAGCTGGTTGATCACATCATTGAAAATGTATTGGAAACGTACAAGACGAAAGAAGAGCGCATGGCAACACCGCTTTATCAGGTGATGAAGCGTATTAGCGAAGCCAATCCTGAAAATCGTCCCGACAAAGTGCAGGTTATTTTTACCGATGGTATTCGTCGCATGCGTATTGTGGTTGATGTAGATACTGCGCTCGAAAATGAAGGTCGGGAAGTAGCCCGTTCGCTTGAAAGAAGTGCCATTCTCTCCATCATTGACCAAAAATGGATGGAACACTTACGCGAGCTCGATTCCGTGAAAGAAGGAATTGGATTGCGTTCATTTGCCCAGAAAGATCCACTGCTTGAATACAAGCGAGAAGCTTTCGGCATGTTTAAAATGCTGTTGGATGATATAAACCAGGAAGCAATTTCGCTGATTTGGAAAGCTGTTCCTGAAGTACAAGATGAAGACTCTAAGTTAGAAAAAGCACAAAAGCAGAAATCGCGCTTCGATACTTCCTCTATGGAAACACAGCATGCTGATTCAACAGGCATGGGTTTCAAGGGGCCTTCTCCTGAACAGAATGGCGGACAAAAACCCCAAGGTGGCGGCGCTAAACATAAGCCGGTTGAAGTGGCTGAAGAGCCCGGACGGAATGATTTCGTTACGATTCAGAATATGAACTCAAACGAAACCAAAGATGTGAAGTGGAAGTATGCCAAGCGTATGGTGGAAGAAGAAGGCTGGATTGTTGTTGAGAAGTAAAGATTTAGGACTGTAGCTTGTTGCTGATAAATCAACCAAAGAAAATGGCAGGCGCTGCTTCGTGACCTTTATATACCGATAGTAATGATTAAGAACGGGCCTTTTTTAGGAGCTCGTTCAGTTGTTCAGCCTCATCTTCGGTAAGTGCGCCAAATTGATTGTCAAGTAAA
>JBDNFJ010000002.1:0-4555 GCA_041689895.1 Gracilimonas sp.
AATGCTTCTTCAGCATCAAATAATCCGGCTTTTAGTCCTACACGAGGATCCGGACTGGGCTTCATGGCTTCAGCAATAGGCTTTGGTTTGATGGATGGAACGGCTGTAGCGCTTGCATCATCCATCATCGAAGAGGAAGACGACGAACAGGCGGCGACACCAATCATCACCGCAAGCATCAGCGTTAGAAACATGGTAGTTGAGCCCAAGCGTATATTCAGGCCCTTAATAGTTGTTTTCTTCATAGTGTATTGTGTTTTTTATTGTTGAATGAATTGTACTTTTTAAACTTGTATCCCCATACTCAATTAAGAATCTGTAGTCGCCATGTGGTCGAGCATACGCTGCATTCTTGCAATTTCTGTGCGTTGATCCACTTGTATATCATTGGCGAGTTTAAAGGCTAATTCGTCTTGTGCCGCCCCATCCGTATTAAACAAGGTATTCACCATGGTCACTGCGCCCGAATGGTGACCAATCATATAGGTCAGATACAGTCGATCAAATTCTTTCCCCTTGGCCTCACTTAATTCCTTTAGTTGTGCCGGTGATAACATGCCGGCCATGGTTGTATGATCCATCTTCATGTGACCTTTAGGCAAGCCATGAATCATAAGATTCAATCCTTCGATTTCTACTTCTGGAACGGGTTGATTCCGGTCACGTAGCCATTTTTGCATGGTTTTAATTTCAGCCTTCTGGGAATTGATAATTCTTAAAGCTAACCTTTGAAGTGACGGGCTTGCCCCGTTTTCTGGAGCCATCCGCGACATAATCAATGCTTGTGCGTGATGAGCAATCATCCCCGTCATAAAGTGGACATCTGCTTGGGTAAATTTCATCCGGGCGCTATCCTGGCGGGCCCAATATAGCTGCTCCATTTCCGATGTTTGGTTCGTAGAATTGGCTTGTTCAACCACCGGTTTTGAACTATTACATGCCGAAATACCCATGGCCAAAATGAACGTAATTATCAGAGATGCAACCGACCGAAAAATAGAGTGATGATCCAAAGTATTCATACCATTAAAATTTATTGGGATTCCCATTGTGTAAAGACTGGCGATATTATAACAGCATTCACGTTTAAATACCATTATCAAATGTAACGTTTATTCAGCATAAAGCCCACAATGGATGATTACGCTCCATAAACTGGCTATGGTATCCTGTGTTTTTCACAATGCAAGCAACTAACAATAAGCTTCCGGAAATTAAATTTAGATTAATAAATTTTTGCTTTAATAAGAATTCGCATAAGCGAATATTATCACACAAATATTGCCTGGTTACTTTATAGACACACTTTTCACTGAATGATAGAGCTTCCGAGGTTGGGTTACGAAGATGGACCTTCGTAACCAGAATAGATATTCAAAGCTACTAAAAACGTGTTATCATCAAACTGTACGATAAGTTCTCCCCCGTTCCTTCTTCACACAAAAACAGAACCTTAGATTGGAATGTGGCTTTAATCTCGCAGCCTTCGGGTGAATCAGCAAGCTGAATGTTTGTTGTTCGTTTCCCCACTTTATCATAGTAAACGGCGTATTTCTTATCCTCATAATTATACGTAGCCATCAATACATTTTCCGTTTCATACACCACCAAGGTATGGATGTACACATACGGATTGGTAAATATCTCTTCTCTGTTGTCGTAGGTATCTGCTAAATATTCCTCGGTTATCCATTTATCACCAAAGTTGAAATGAAAGGCTGGAATCATTTTTAGCTCTTTATTTTCGGCATCAAATTGAAGACGGAACACCACCGGTTCATATGCAGAAATGAACGACAAAGTGTCTTCGTATTCATAAAAATAGCGTGGATTATGTGAAATCTTTAGTGCATGATTTTGGAAGCTATCTGCCGTTGCAATAACCTTATTTCTTTCAACATCTATAACTCTTAGGTACTGCTTATCTCGGTTGTGTCTGGTACGTTCATCATGGCTCACCAACAGCGTGTCATTTATGAAAGTGATCCAATTTAAGAAACCGTTATCAATCTTTATATTTCTCGTTTTTTGATACGTACCAGTTTTTATATCATAAAAAGTCAGGTTCCTACGAGTGGCAAACACAATTTCATTATCGGTAAATGCTACCGAGTAAATTCCTTCATATTCACCGGGACCTCGCCCCCAAGCAGCAATCCGGTATATAAATTCCCCCATGGTGTCAAAAACAGAAATGGCGGGCTTTTCACCTCCATAACCCACATCCTTTACATAAATGAGGTTGTCATGTACTTGTACATCACTAATATTTCTGAGCAAGATATCATCGGGGAGATCTAAAGAAATACGTTGCTTTTCGGTAGCCAGCTGCATGAGTGAACCGGGCGTAGCATCATCAGGATTTGCTGCGATATCCGTCGTTGATGAGGAAAGAATTACCGGTTTTTTGTCTGATTCACATCCTGAAATTGTGAGAAATAATGTGATAATCGCACATAATGTAAAGGATAATTTAGCCATCGCATTCTTGTTTTGTGAAGGGATTAAACCCCTTACGCCGATTGTAGACAATAGTTTACAACAATATTAGCTTTTGTTTTTTACTGGAAGCTGGAGCTTCCGGGATTGGGTTACGAAGGTGGACCTTCGTAACCAGAAAATGCAATCATTGAATATTCAGGACTTATCGACCCGTTATTTAAGCCAGGCTTTTTGTCGCTGTGCTTCTTTTTTACCAGATTTTGGGATTAACTCAGCTTTCAACGTAGAATCTTCAGCAAGGGTAAGCTTCACCGATTTTTCTTGTCCCCATCGGGTGAAAGTAACGGTAATTTCATCCCCCGGATTATAGTCCTTCAGAATTTCGTTTACGTTATCTACAAGGCTCAGTTTTGTGCCAGCTATGGTCATAATTTCATCTTCCGCTTCAATACCTGCTTTGTAAATTGGAGAACCTATCAAGGCATTGGATCTCAGCTTACCCTTTCCATCTTTAATATAAATTCCGGTTCCTAAAGTGGCTTTTCCGGGATTTGCCTGATCTAATTTCACCCCAACATTTGCCAGCAGTTTTTTATAATCGGGAACCTTACTATCAAAAATATATTCTCCAAAAAAGTGAGACGCGAAGTCAGTATTTACATATTCGGCCAAAGCAGATTCTATATCACGAACCGAATATGAAACCTCCGTTTTGCCATATTTCCGCCACATTAGTTTCATAAAGTCATCCAGATTCTTCCCCTTATCTAAGCTTCGCAGCGAGAGATCAAGGCCCAAGCCAAGTACGTTTCCATAGGTGTAATACGAGATGAACGTGTTTTCTTTATTCTGAGGATCCACAGATTTGGCGGCATCCACAAACGGCGCCTGATAACTCATTTCAATAGGATTGAAGAACGCTCGTCCCGGATTATTGATCACATAATTTAATGCTCTCGTTAAGCCACTCAGGTATTCTTCGTCGGTTCTAATTCCCGCCCGGGCAAGAATGAGGCCCGTATAATATTGAGTAAATCCCTCCGCAAACCAAAGGTCACCGCTCATATTGGCTTTCATAAAATTGAACGGCTCAAGACTGGTAGGGCGCATTCGCTCCACATTCCATGAATGGAAAAACTCGTGAGAAATTGTAGAAATACTGGTTTCACCCAGTGGTTTATCCAGCGGTTTTTTACTCACCACATAGGTTGAATTTCTATGCTCCATACCATCGCCACTTGCATTTGGCATATAGCAGCTTAAAAACACATACTCACCATAATCAAAATCGGCAAGCTCGTCGTAAACCTCTCGTTGAGCTCGCACAATTGCCATTACTTTATCAAAATATTCATCTATTTCTTTATCGGATGCCGGCGTATGCAAAGCCAGTTTAATAAGCTTTCCATCCATCTTTACCTGGCGCCAGTGTAAATCTGCAATCTCAACCGGACTGTCTAAAAAGTAGTATAAATCGGGCGCGTAATACGTATTTCCTCCAACGGGCTTGAGCTGTGTAGCTACTTTCCAGTTCAGGTTCTCAGGGATGTTGAAGGTAACCTCGATCGGGCGCTGACCATAATTTTCAGCCCAGACAAAAGTAGCGGGGATGTTTAAATGAAAGTGCGTTTCATCTACTTGGGAATAGGTTCCTCCTCCACGATTGGCAAACAGCAGGTATTCAAAATTCACGGTTCCATCGTGGCCACTTACATTCCACTGATGCGGATTTGGACGCGTAACTTTCAGCTCATTACCTTGACTGTCCGTGGCTCTCACTCCATATACATTTTTCGCGAATTCATGCAGTGCGTACCGTCCCGGGGACGATCTGCTCATATTTACTTCCAGCACATTTTCATTCAGATTGGCAAAAGTCACACTAATCTTTGCTTCGTGATGCACCGCATTTTCAAAAGAAATAGCATATTTGGTAGCGGTTTGGGCATGCAGCGAAAAAGTGAAAAGTAAACAAAGGAGCGTTAGCGAATATTTCTTCATAATGCAGGTTGTGTTATTGGAAAAGTCAGGGGGAATATGGACAGAGTTTCAGCAATTCGCAAAAGCCAATCTCGTAAAAATACTTCAAATATATCCCAAGCTTGCTACTTGG
>JBDNFJ010000003.1:0-1842 GCA_041689895.1 Gracilimonas sp.
ACAGTTTTCATGTGCAATGCCCTGACTATTCATCAAGAGAGACGCTACTTGAGCGCATATTCAATTAAGCAAATGCTTGGGAGAGAAGCAACTCTAAAAATTTACGCCCTTAAAAACTCAGCTTCCCGAAGAACGCTGTACTTTTGAAACCCAGTAGCCGGTGTTTAGCTCGCTACCTAATTCAGCTCCAAATTCCTGCGCATCTTCTTTTGATCCAAAAAATCCTACCCGAAGACGAAACCAGACATCGCCGCTTTCTTCATCCCCTATTTTAACAACATATAGGTGGGGATAATCGCGATTGCTGAGCTTATTCTTGTAATTGTTAGCCGCAGCTTCTGAACGAAATGCACCAACTTGCGCTACATAACTTCCGTCCTCCACAAAATCAGGCCCGCGCTGTTCTTCTTCTTCTTTAATTTGCTGCTGTTGGGCCACTTGGGCAAGGCTGTCTTCACGGGCCTGCATGAGTTGCGCAATACGGGTTTCTTCTACTTTACGCAGAGAGTCTAAACGAGCTTGCTCAGCTGCTCTTTGTTCTTGTTCGCTGGGGCCACATGCTTGAACGCTTATTACTGCTATAGCCAACAGTAAAATGTAAATACTTAGCTTTTTCATAAAAATAGTGATTGGTTGATGATTATCTATAAGTTCTATTCCCGAAACGAATTAAACATACATTATCCTGCTTTATTTCACAAATGTTAGCGCCTCAAAACTTTCATAAGTAACAAAATAGTCCGTAGTTTATTGATGATGAAACGAAAGAACTGACTCTTAGTACAAATGAAATGTATTTCGACGTCCGGGCTGTATGGTTTGAATCCTAACCGGTGGTAAGATACGTTAAGAGTTAATCACTACAAAAGTATAGAATTATGACATTTTTTGGATTTTTAATTTTGCTACTAATTGCTGCGATATGTGGCGGAATAGGACAAAGTATAAGTGGGTATAGTTTTGGTGGGTGCCTTATTTCCTCCGGTGTTGGCTTTATCGGTGCGATTATTGGAAACTGGATTGCCACAGAATTAGGTCTGCCTACACTATGGACATTGAATATCTCCGGTAGTGAATTCCCCATTGTGTGGTCTATCATTGGAGCCGCGCTTTTTACCGCTATTTTGGGTGCCATCTTGAGAGGGAAGGCCCGGGCTTAAAATCGGCTACAAGGAATGTATTCAAAGATGGCTTTATGATGCAGTGTTCTTTTTCAAAACCCTCACATCTTTTATCAGCTAAATGTACCCTATCGGAGCCGTAATTTTTGACATGGACGGAGTGCTTGTTCACAGCAACCCGATTCATACCATAGTTTTAAAAGCATTTTGTAAAGAGCACGGGTATGATCTCAGTGATGCTTATCTAAAAGAGCACATTTATGGGCGCACCAATCAAGATTGGATAACGGCGCTGTTTGGGGATATTCCCCAGAAGAAAAAGGATGCCTTAGCCAATCAAAAAGAGCAGATGTTTCGAGATGCCTTCAACCCAAAGGAACATGTAGTATCGGGTATTTTTGAATTTCTGGAAGTATTAAATGTGCACGGAATTAAAATGGCGGTAGCTACTTCGGCACCCAAAGAAAATGCCGACCATATTTTGCACGGACTCACTATCTCACACTATTTTGAGGTTGTTTTAAACTCCTCGCATGTTACTAAAAGCAAACCTAATCCCGAGCCTTATCTGAAAGCGGCTAAAGCCCTGGGTGAGTTACCGGAGAAATGCATTGTATTTGAAGATTCCATTTCGGGGGTAGAATCAGGCTTGGCGGCCGGCGCCAAAGTAGTAGGTATAGCAACCACGCATACCCATAAAGAGTTGGAGCATTGCCATCTG
>JBDNFJ010000004.1:0-1791 GCA_041689895.1 Gracilimonas sp.
AAACTCGGCATAGGTTAATTTTCCCTGTGCTACCCGAACCATAGAGCCGACCAAACGGCGTACCATATTCCTCAAAAATCGGTTGGCTTTTATTTGATATCGGATCGTTTCCCCATCTTCATAAAACACGGATTTCTGGATTTCACAAAGTGTGGTGAAGTTATCCTCATTGAATTTAGAGTAGCCTAAAAAGTCAAATTCCCCTTTCAGTTCTGCGGCGCATACATGTAAAACGGATACATCTACGGGATATCTCAAGTTCCAAGCATAATGGCGATGTAGCGGCATGCATCGGGTAGCAATGGTATATTCATATTCGCGCGCAATAGCATCAAAACGAGCATGGAAATCGGACGCTACTTTCTCCGCCTGCACAATTTGAATCTGATCACCCACCATCCCATTCACCCCAAAAATGAGCTTTTTTATCTCTACTTCGTTGGGGAGCTCAACATGAGCTATTTGTCCGCGGGCATGCACACCGGAATCCGTTCGTCCCTGCCCTACCAGCTCCACCGGCTGTTGCAAAATCTGAGTAAGGGCATCTTCCAAAGTTTGTTCAACGGTGACGTCGGTAGGCTGAATTTGCCATCCGCAAAAATGGGTGCCATCAAACTCGATGGTTAGCTTGTACTTCTGCATTCTTTTTTTGGTGATAAAGATAACCTATTTTTGCTGTTCATAATTTGATGGTTTTGAAACCTTTTGTTCATCTAAATTCCTGTTCGCTTTATAGTCATCTTTCCGAGCCAGAGCTGCACAATCTTGGTCTAATAATTCTACGAAGCATTTATCATGACCGAAACCAATAGTTACCGGAATCATAATGGGAATGGTTGAGTTGTTATTCTTCCCAAGAGTTAATTCAACACCAGTCTTTTCTAAAGAAAATGCACCTTCAGAAAAATAGATTACTCATTCAAATTAGAGCCAATTTTCATCATCTTACGGTATCCTAAAAATATTTTCACCCAAATGTAACTTTGCTATGCGTATTGAATTAGATATTAAACTCGGTTTCAACAATGTAATGATCCGCCCAAAACGATCTACTCTTAAATCTCGGGCAGATGTTTCTCTGGAACGAACCTTTAAATTCCTCCATGCCCGGCACAGCTGGACCGGCGTTCCTGTTATGGCGGCCAATATGGATACCACCGGAACTTTTGAGATGGCGACCGCGCTGGCTTCCCACAAAATGTTCACGACTATTCACAAGCATTATTCCATAGATGAATGGAGCTCGTTTTTAGCCGAAGCCGATGAAGGAATTACCGAATACATTGCGGTAAGTACCGGTATAAGTTCATCAGATATGAAAAAGCTGGATGAACTACTGAGCTCGTTCCCTTCGCTAAGATTTATTTGTATTGACGTTGCCAATGGCTATTCAGAGCATTTTGCACAATTCGTGAAAAAAGTACGCCAAAACTATCCCGATAAGGTGATTATTGCTGGAAACGTGGTGACCGGAGAAATGGTGGAAGAATTACTGCTGTCCGGTGCCGACATCATTAAGGTGGGTATTGGGCCGGGCTCGGTTTGCACCACCCGGCTCAAAACTGGCGTGGGTTATCCTCAGCTTTCCGCTATCATAGAATGTGCCGATGCCGCTCACGGATTGGGAGGTCAGATTATCTCGGACGGCGGCTGTACTTCTCCAGGTGATGTAGCTAAAGCCTTTGGCGGCGGCGCTGATTTTGTGATGTTGGGAGGCATGTTTTCAGGACATGAAGAAAGTGGCGGAGAGTTGGTGGAAGAAAACGGCGAAAAATTCAAGCTGTTTTATGG
>JBDNFJ010000005.1:0-3356 GCA_041689895.1 Gracilimonas sp.
ATTAAATCGTAAATGATTCTGAGATAATGATTTTAGGTTCCAACTTATATTTTAATTTTTGTTCCGCCTGCAACTCAAACTCGGGTTCATTCCCCTTTCCCATAATTGGATACGAACCCAGGATATTAACCAAATGTTGATGGAACACTGAAGCCTTCAATTTTTTAACCTTTTTAAACACCTTATTTACTTCCCTCGGCAGCTTCTGAAACTTCCCAACTGCAATAGCTTCTCGCCCTTTTTTGAAAAGTTCTTTGTCGTTATCAGTGGCAAATTCCGTATTGGATTGCCTCTTCAAAATCCCAATTGCTTTCTTTTCATTGGGCCCCAGTTTATTTCCGGATGAGGTTTCAAGTGCCTGTTTTTGTAAGCCTGTTTTAAAGGATTGCACCGCAGAACTCACTTGCTCGTGGTGTTGGGGATGCAGTTTGGTTCCTTTTTCCGTGATTTTGGCTTCAAACAGCCGAGCGGCTTCCACAAATGTCAATTCTTCCAGTTCATCATTGGCATTGATATAATAAAAGGCATCACGTTTTTCATTTTTGAGATAGGTGAGCGTACTCAACTTCCGTGTTTTATCCCTCCGACCGGTTCGGGCACGTAAGGGTACCGTAGAACGGATCTTGTTGTAGATATCCGGGTCTTCATCGCGAAACCGCCGGAGTCGATTCAGGTAGATTAATCGTTCGTCCCGCTCTTCTTCCGGCACTTTTTCGAATAAACCAAAAGAGTCAAATTCCTCTTCGCTGGAGTAAATCTGACTGTCTTCTCCCAAAGCCGTGTGAAAGGCCTGTAATTTGATAAAAGCTTTCTGATTCAGGTCAATTTCGCTATCCGCTTGTTGTGTGGGATAGAAATTAAAGATGTGGATATAATCAGACTGCGTACCTATGCGATTTACGCGGCCGATGCGCTGCATCAGCTTGGTAGCATTCCAGGGAATATCATAATTCACAATTACATTAGAGCGGTGCAGATTCACTCCTTCAGCTAAAACTTCCGTGGTAATAATTATATTGTAATCATCCTTCTGCTCTGAAATCGGGATATTTGCATCAAAATTTTCGCGAATCAATGGAGCCCGATTCTTCTGATTGTCTCCACTTACGGTAAGTACTTTTTTAATACCGTGTTCTTTGAGCTTCTTTGACAGATAATCAATGGTTTCCTTAGACTCAGAAAATACCAGCAGCTTTTGTTGATCATTGATATCGCTATGTAAGAAGGTGGATTTCAACTCCTCTAAAAAAGTCTCCAGCTTAGGATCAGATTTAAGCTTGCTCCAGCGTTTGGCTAAATCATTCAGAATTTCCTGGTCGTTTTTCACCCCCTGTTGATAGCGCTGGTCAAAATCGTCCGTTTCAAATACCAAAATTTCAGTTTCATTCTCCGGGTCGTTTAGAATCTCCTCCAGTTCATCTTCCGTCTTATCATTTTGATTGAGGATGTAATCGGCAATATCCAGCTTGGGTGCAATATATACTTTCCCATTCTTCAGCATTTTTAACATTGCAGAGTTTTTAAGCTTATACCGTTCCAGCGACTTATGAAAAGCATAAAAACTACTGTCCAATCGTTTCACCAGCAGGCTCTTCATTAAAATGGCCAGCTGATCCGAAATCACCTCTGCCTGATTATTAAAGAATTTTTCTTGAGCCTCTTTGGGCAAAAAGCGGATGGCCTGATATCGGTAGTATTTCAGCCCCGTATCCGTAAATTTGAGCAGCTGCATAGTTGTATCATACAGTTTGTTCAGCGTTGGGTCGAGCTGATAAAGAATAGGCTTAGGAGGTTTTATATCAGGGAAGGTCATTCCTTGCTCCGCCATATCTTTTCGATACTCTTCGGTTTTTAGGATATCGGTCCGAGTTCGCCGCACAATAATAGGCTCCAGAATTTTATTCCGGATGGTCTCGTAAATCTTTTTGACCTCACGCTTAATCTTTTCGTTATCCCGTTCTTTTTTGAGTTTTTTGTACTCATCAATCAGCGGACGGAAGAAGCTTTGCAGGTTTTTCACTTCCAGTGTGGATTCTTTTGCATCCTGGAATAAATAGAGCAGGTTTCGGATATCCTGTGGTTTATTATTTAAAGGAGTTGCCGTAACCAGAATTACTTTCTTTTCACGAGACCCATCGGTGGCCGGACGTTTACGAGGCGTTTTGCAAAGTTTTTGCAGCTGGGTAAACATCTGAGCCTCATCACTGCGGAATTTGTGAGCCTCATCCACAATGATTAGATCATAGTCTTCGGGATACTTAATTTTATGCAGGCTTCCGTTCGTTATAAAATCCACATTGGGCACTTCAAAATCTCGTATAGTATCCTGCCAGTTGTTCTCCAATGCTGGGGGGTAAATCACCAAAATCTTAGATCGATATCCATTGCTGAAATAGAACTTCTTGGCAATGATGCTGGCCACTATCGTCTTTCCAAGCCCTACTACATCGGCTAAAATAAATCCATTGTGGCGCATTAGTTTGTTGTAGCCATCGTTTACAGCATCCACCTGATAATGAAGCTTTTTATACCCTTTTGGAAGGTCCGTAATAGATTCTGGATCGTATTCAATACTCTGCCCAAAATACTCCATCAAAAACTTGATATAAATTTCGAAAGGAGTAAAAGAGTCATTTAAAAAAGTCTTTTCTGCAAGCTCCTCAATAGACTTAGGAAGGATATCAATGCCTTCCTCCCATAATTCCTCAAAAGTTTGTCGGGCAAATTCAACATCGCCGAACCGGTCTAACTGTACATTGAACTCGAAATTTGTTTCCAGCCCAGCTGTAGTCATATTACTAGAACCAGTAATTACAAAACCTGAATTATGTTCATTGTATTTCTCCGGACGGAATATGTAGATCTTGGAATGTAGTTTCTTACTAGGGTGTGCTTTAATCTGTACTTTTTTATCCACTACATCCTTAACAAACTGGATAATCCCATCCTCAACCTTTTTGCTGTATTCTGAATTTTCAACATCTTTTCTCACTTCTGCTAAAAATTCATTCCGAGTCACATTTGTGTTGAAATTAAATTCTAGCCCTTTTCGAGCTGCCTCACTTATTAGATGATCAACATCAATCCCTACTAAAATCCTAACTTCGTCAACAGCATCTATAAATTCACGAATACGAAAATAACCTGATGCTCTTAAATAGCCCACAAGGACATCAAATTTTTTGATATCAACGTGTTCGAAAATCCCCTCAAATTTTTTGAGCAGAGTGTTTTCTTTTTTATTGGTGAAAAAATGAGTATTCATATATGATCTTAAATAGACATTAAGGCTAACCTTTAGGTATCGATTATCGTAAAAAAATCAGCCACTTTCAGATAATGATTTCCAATGCTGA
>JBDNFJ010000006.1:0-11189 GCA_041689895.1 Gracilimonas sp.
GGCCGCGTTGATCCTGAGCACGAAGGCAAAGATAGTAGCTACGTATATATTATAGGCGGCGAGATTATATCCTCCCACTTAGACAGCCTTACGGTGATGGCTAATGCCATGGGACCAAATCTTGATTTAAGTAAGCGCTATAATGATTTAGATGACCCCAATCAGTTCTACCGCAGAAGTGATCACTGGAACTTTGGCCGCCTTGGCGTGCCTTTTGTCTTCTTTTTTAATGGTGTACACCCCGATTATCACCGGCCATCCGATGAAATTGATAAGATTACCTTTGGCCCTTATTTGCAACGAACACATTTAGTGTATAATCTAACCGCGATTTTAGCCAACTCTGCTGATCGTCCGGTTGTAGATAACCAAGAGTTTATAGAAAAAACTCAGACTCAAGCAAGATAAGTACACTTTTAATTACGTAACAAGTTAAAACGCTCCGGCTTTTGTCGGGGCGTTTTTTATTTGCCAATTAAAATGAAGGGAGCCCAGTAAACCGGGTCATTATAATAGGGATGGGCAATCATATCCAGCTTTGCATCTCTTAGAGCCTTCGCTTTATAGTCAAACATGGGGTAAGTATAAAAACCGAACCAGTCCAATGTTTGACTCCATAAGCCATATTCTTCTTGCTCATACTTCAGCATTTTTTTATAAAAATCAGACATGAACTCAGACGTGCTGCGATCATAAATACTCCACATGCTCACCACCACTGAAGATGCCCCTGCCGTTAAAAACGAGCGTTGAAGCCCAAGCAATCCTTCCCCTGTAACAATCTTGCCCATGGCCGTGTTGCACGCGCTCAGCGTAACAAGATCTGCATTGAGGTGCAGCCCCGAAATCTCCGTGCTATTCAAGCGCCCATCTTCTCCAAATAACGATTCTACTTCCGTTTTTTTGGATAGAAGAAGTCCACTTTGCGAGGGATGATTTTCATCAATTTCAGCATGGGTGGCAAAATGCAAAAACCGAAAATCTCCCAAATTAAATGATTTCAACCCGGCTTCAGTTACATCCTCATTTTTTAGCACTTTTGCGTTATCAAAGTTAGTAGCAATTGAATTCACCTCTAATAAGGTAGAAGGTAAAGAAGTATATTTTTTTTGAGAGCCCACCTCCTTATCCCGAACATTATTATCGTCAAAGCTTGAGCCTGCTATTGCCAATAAATTGTACTTAACCTCTCGATGGGGTTCTTTAATAAATGGATAAATGGAGGCCGAGGGCAGGTACTTCACATTATAATCTTGGATCAAATAACGATTCTTATTCCGCAAGGCTTCGAATGGTAAAAAGGACAATGCGCCTTCGGGGACCACCACTATTTGGGTAATATGAGCCTTTAATAAGCTTTCTTCAGGAATTAAACTCGAATAAAGATTTTCTGAGCTAATCTCTTTTTTATGTTGAATAATTTGCTTCCGAAACCTGCGAATATCGTTGCTTAGATATTCTTTAGCTGATTGGTTTTTTAGGGAATCGATAACGGAAGCGGTTATATCATTATCTGTAATAAAAAACCGCATGAGTTGATTTCCCGCAAAGGCATATTCAATCAGGGCTGTTTTGGCATCTATCAGAGCCATCGCTCCTTGGGCAGAAAGTGGCTCAGGATACTCAAACGCCTCCCATTCCGGAATCTCCCCTCTTACCTCATTCAAAAAAGTCTCGTATTTGAATTTCAGGTTTTTTAGATCATTACGGAGTGCTTCTTTTTCTCGGTCATTTTGAGCGTCCCTAATTTGCGTATGTAATCGATCTATCTGTTTGAGCATCTGCTGTTTATGAATCAAGGTAGATTCGTCCAACTTTTGATATAGATTTTCTTCCGCCTCAGCTAACTCATCCATAAGCACGCGGGCTTTTGCGGCTTCAACAAGTTCGAAAGCCTTCCGAGTATCCCCTTTCTGGCTGATAAACCACTCAGCCACCTCATTATAAAATTTGGCATATTTGCTAAAGAAACCGGCCCTAAAAGTTAGTCCTGCAACATTTGTGCGAAATGAATCAATTTGACCAAAGGCTTTCTCAGCAAGTACAAAAGCACTGTCTGAGTTTACCTTTTCATAAGCCCGCGCCAAATAGATCGTAGCCCAGACACTTGTAGTAAATATTTCTTTAGATGTCAGGTTATAATAAATCCTGTATTCGTTCAGGCTCTTTCTAAAATCTCCCTGTTCAGCGGCAAGTTTTCCATAAAACTTGTGTGATTTTGCCTTAACGAGTGGCATGTTATTTTCACGGGCCATGCGGTACGACACTGATATGTATTCGTCAGCTTTGGTATAGTTCTTTTGGTCAAGCTCCATCTTAGCCATGTTAAAATATACCTCTGCACGCTTTTCCGGACTCGATACACCTTCCAGCTTAGATATAGCCTCCTTAAAAAATACGCTCGCAGTCGCATAATCGCCCTGATTTGCAGCAACCGACCCAATTAAAGACAGGTTATTGGCAATAGAAATAGGCCGGTTTGTAGTTCTATTATAATCCAGCGCTTCGTTGTAATACAAAAGAGCATTCTCGGCATCTCCCGATTCTTTGTACAAACCACCAATATTTATTAGGGTGTGTGTAATGTCGTAAGGGTTTTTAAGCTCTCGGGAAATATCCAGTGATTTTTGATAAAATATAATGGCGCTATCAGGTTTACCCAGTGCATAATAACTTGAACCCGTATTGTGATAGGCAACGTCCAACATATCTGCATTTCCTACTTTTTTAGCAATAGCTAGACTCTGCCGGATATATTTATTAGCTAAAGCGTTAAGCCCTAATCTTCGGGCTGTTAGAAAAATACCATTTAAAACAAATGCGAGCTCATAAGTTTTGCCGGTGGCCTCATACAATTGCTTTGCTTTTTTTTGATAGAAAAAAGCTTTTTCATAATCACCGGTGTACAAATAGGGATAAGAAGCATTATTATTTAGTGTGGCAATTAGTACGGAATCTTTGGAGGCATTGGCGAACTCAATCCCTTTTAAATAATGCTCCTTCGATTTTTCATATTGCTCTAATTCCCGATAAATCCTTCCTAAATCTTGCTGTATTTCTGCCCTTAAAGCAGCATCCGCAGCTATAGGCTGATGGGCATTCACAAAAAGAAATAAATCCAATCCTTTTTGAACTTCTCCACGGTTCATCAAAGCATCTCCTTCCCGCAAAACCGCACCCGCCCACTTTAAAGAATCGTTTTTTTGCAGATATGCCTTTGCCGCAAATTGATAAGCTTCGGCTGCCTGTTCATACTTGGCCTGAGAATAAAATGTGCTGCCAATCTGATATAGCGAGTCCGGGTTAGTGTCCTGTGCCGCTATGTTGGAAATACATCCAAGGCTGCTTACGACTACAGCTATTAAAAACGCCTTCATAATTTCCTTCCTATTATTGCAAGTAATGGGAATATATCGTTTTTTTAACGTCAACATTAATTTATCTACATATACCATGAAATCAACATTGGCTTATAACATTACATTTAAATCACCTGATGAAGAAGGAAATGACGGAAGCACAGTCAATCCTGATAGTGGCGGAAAGGACGGTCAGCTTGGCGGGTAAGGTTAAAGAACAAGTTTTGCTTTCATTATTCGCCAAATAAAGCGTTTACAAAGCTGGCCCGATCAAATACCTGTAAGTCTTCTATATTTTCGCCAAGGCCGATATACTTTACGGGTACACTTAGCTCATTCGAGATACCGATTACAATTCCACCTTTCGCGGTCCCATCTAATTTTGTGAGGGCCAGCCCTGTTATATCTACCGTTTCGGTGAAGGCTTTTGCCTGCTGCATGGCGTTTTGCCCGGTGGAAGCATCCAGAACCAGAATTACTTCGTGAGGTGCATTTTCTACTACTTTACCCATCACCCGTTTTATTTTGGCAAGCTCATCCATCAAAGCTTTTTTATTGTGAAGACGACCGGCCGTATCAATTAAAGCAACATCACATCCACGTGCTTTAGCCGCTTCAACGGTGTCATAAGCCACGGAAGCAGGGTCGGCATTTTGTCCTTGCTGAATGATGGGTACATCGGCTCGCTCACTCCAAATTTTAAGCTGATTTACCGCTGCCGCTCTAAAGGTATCGGCTGCACCGAGAATTACATTCTTTCCTGCCTTTTTATATAAATGTGCCAGCTTCCCAATAGTGGTTGTTTTACCCACTCCGTTCACCCCAACTACTAATATGATATGGGGCTTTACCGGAAATTCAGCTTCAAATGCAGCCGGTTTATCGGGGGTATTATCCTCAAGCAGACCCACAATTTCTTCGCGCAGCATAACTTGAAGCTCATCTTGCGTAACATATTTATCTTTGGCTACGCGGGCTTCAATTTTCGTAATAATTTGGATGGTGGTATTTACTCCCACATCAGAAGTAATCAGAATTTCTTCCAAGTCATCGAGTATGGCATCATCTACTTTGTCTTTTCCTACAAATGCTTTCCCGATTTTATTGAGCAGCCCGTCACGGCTTTTTTCTACTCCTTTATCAAGCGTCTCTTTTTTCTTTAAGCCAATTTTTTCAAAAAATCCCATATCACCAATTAATTGAATTTTGCACCACTCATTATCAAGCGGTAGCGATTAAAATAATCGATCCAAGATATCACCATTATGGTTACCGAACACGCCATTAAAAACATCTGAACACTGTGCGCTTCGGGAAAAAAGAACACCGAGATCCAATAAAATGCTAACACATTCACCGATATCTTCCCTGACATAATAGCCATGGCTACCTTATCGTATTTCTTTTTGATGTAATAAGAGCCCCACATGATGAGCAGGTCACGGATCATTGCAAATATCAAAAACCACAGAGGAATCCACCCAATCCAAACGGTGTAGATAAACAAAACGAGTGCGCATAATTTATCCGCCATGGGATCTATCATTTTCCCCAATTCGGAGATGGTATTGGTTTTACGAGCTATATATCCATCCAGATAATCAGAAATTACGGCGTAAACAATCAATACTAATATGCCGGTATTAAACTGCATGTTGTTGCGGTAATGCAAATATACCACCGGAAAGGCTACTAAAAAGCGGGTAAAAGAAATAGTATTAGACCAGGTAAAAACCCGTCCGGTTACCTGTACTTTTTTCCCGTCTATATTTTGAGTTGTTGTAACCAAACCTTGTTTTTATTTACGATATTGCGTGCCCAAATTTACAGTCATTGTAGTACTAAAACCACCATGAACGAGCATAAATTACTGGTAGAAAAAACACGGTCTTCAAAAGAGGTTTTCAACGGCAAGCTTTTGCATGTTTTTTATGATGAAGCTGAACTGCCTAATGGGCAAATATCATCGCGAGAATGGATTAAACATCCGGGAGCTTGTGCGGTGGTTCCTGTTTTTGAAAATGGAGATATAATGATGATTCGCCAGTTTCGCTACCCTTTGGGTCAAATTTTTTGGGAAATACCGGCCGGTAAAAGAGATGCCGGAGAGACCGAAGATACTACCGCTATGAGAGAACTTCAGGAAGAAACGGGCGTGGTTACAAAAGACTTTGCATACATCGGGCATTTTTATCCGGGCATCGGCTATTCCGATGAAGTGATCCATATTTATACGGCTTGGAATTTAGGTTCCACCTCCCAAAACGTAGATGATGATGAGTTTGTAACACGCACACGAATTCCTTTTACCGAAGCCATTGCCATGGTTTACTCTGGAGAGATCAACGATGGCAAAACCATTATTTGTCTGCTTCGGGCTTGGGAATGGTGGGCAAAAAGTGGGCCTTTCAAGCTATAAGTGAGAATTTACTCAGATTAGTGTCAGGGTTCACCTGTTCTGTGTAGGCTTCAGGGTGCCTAATCTCTCCGCCTTCGTAAGCCACATATGCCAGTAAACCTGCAGTGACCAGCGCCATAATTAAGATTGCAATATGTAATCCGCTTTCAAATCTCAGGTTAAGCTTTTTTGCGGCTAATGCTCCAATACTTAGAAGTCCTAACACGATGGCAAACCAAAGCGTAAGCTCAGCGGCTTCCTCGTGATCGTGAATGGCATCATGCGATACGGCTGTAATTTCTTCTACTATATCTTCGGCAGACTCTCCGGTTTCAATGGCCACATAACTGCCCAAAGCTCCGAATATGAAAAGCACAAAAGCAATATTTCGGATAGAGGTATTGTCTTTGAACATTCCCCAGACTAAAATAAAAATACCGATCAGCGTGGTAAATATTGGGATGTGATTAACGATGAGGTGTACATGTGCAGGATTCATAGTGTGCTCCTTTTTAAAACTCTTTTTTCTTTGCCACTAATTTTTTCCCTTTCTCCATCCAGTGGTAGATGGTAGGAAGTACGAGTAAGGTCAGCAGGGTAGAAGTTACCAACCCACCGATAACTACAGAAGCCAGAGGGCGTTGTACTTCAGAGCCCGGGCCTACGTTGAACGCCATTGGTAAGAAACCAAGGCTGGCAACCAAAGCCGTCATTAATACAGGACGTAGCCGATCGGCCGAACCCTGGATAACGGCATCTTTCAAGTTCTTGCCCCCTTTGCGAAGGTCGTTAAGGTGCGAAATGAGCACAATACCGTTTAGTACCGCCACCCCAAAAAGAGCCACAAATCCAATACTTGCGGAAACGGACAGATATAAGCCTCGCATCCACAGAATGAAAATTCCGCCTGAAAGTGCTATTGGCAGATTCAGAAATATCAGCATAGTAAACCGAAATTCTCCAAACATGAGGTACAACAGCCCAATGATGAGAAGTAGGGATATCGGTACCACGATGTACAAGTGGTTCATTGCACGCTGCTGATCTTCAAAAGCTCCGCCATAATGAAGAAAATAGCCGGCCGGTACGTTCACACTGCTTTCAATGGCTTCTTTAAGGTTTGCCACATACGTACCTGTATCAATATCTCGTATGTTGATGCCGAGTATAGCTCGCCTCCAACCATTTTCACGGGCAATCTCACGAGGGCCTTCTTCCGCATAAATATGTGCCACTTCTTTCAGAGGAATATAACCTCCGTTTGGCAGCTGAATTGGCACTTCCATGATATCCTGAAATGAATTACGCAGAGATTCGGGCAGGCGTACCACAATCCCAAACCGACGCTGACCTTCAAATATTTGTCCGGCTTCGCTACCTCCTATACCTGTTTCAATAACGTGCTGAACATCATTTACGTTAAGCCCATACGAGGCCACCGCTCCGCGGTCTATTTCAATATTGAAATAGGGCTGCCCACTGCTTTGTTCGAGATAGTAATTATCGGTTCCTTCAATATCCTTTAGTATGGCTGAAATATCGCTGCCCACCCTATCTAATACCTCCAGCTCTTCTCCAAAAATTTTAACCGCAATATCTGATTTAACACCGCTTGTGAGTTCATCCACCCGCATAGCAATAGGTTGGGTAAAGTTGTATGAAAGCCCCGGTTCTGTTTTTAGATAAGGGCGAATCATATCTATAATATCTTCTTTCTGAAGCCCTTTTCGCCATTCCTCGTGAGGCTTTAGTACCACCCATATATCCGTTTGGTGAACGCCCATCCAGTCATTTGCCAAATCGGAGCGCCCCGTCTTTGGTACTACCGTTTTAATCTCAGGAATATTTTCGGTGAGGCGGCCAGCTAACCAGTCCGCATTTTCAACCGATTCTTTCAGCGTTACCGAAGGCATTCTAACCTGCTCAACCAGTATGGAGCCTTCATCCAGCTCCGGTAAAAACTCGGTTCCTAAAAATGGAAGTACGGCCAGCGATGAAATGAACACAACAATAGCGGTGCCTACGGTGATAGCTTTTTTGTTAAGGCTGAATTCAAGGAATTTTTTATAGCGTGGTCTCAGCCAGTTGATTACATAATTCTTGCGTAGCTTTACTCCATTCTTGAATACAATAGCCGCCATTGCCGGAATATAAACCAATGCCAATATCAGAGAGCCAAATACAGCGGTTGCCACTGTAATTGCCATGGGCCTGAACAAAATGCCCTCCATACCGGAGAAAGTCATCACGGGTACATATACCATCAGAATAATCAGCACTCCGAAGAAAATAGGGCGGGCTACTTCATGAGCAGCTTCGCGTATCACAAGAAGTTTAGATTTCTCAGATTTATCATGGTTGAGCCGATGAACTACGTTTTCCACCATTACCACCGAGCCATCCACCACCATCCCAAAGTCGATAGCTCCCAAACTCATGAGGTTGGCCGCCAGCCCAAACTGCCCCATTCCAATAAAGGCAAATAGCATGGAAAGTGGGATTACCGAAGCTACAATAATAGCACCGGTTATCTCTCCCAGTAGCAGCAATAAAACAGCAATCACAAAAAAACCACCTTCAATCAGGTTCGTAATAATGGTGTCGGTGGTGCGATCCACAAGATCCGATTGGTCATAAAATTTTTCGATAACCACACCCTCGGGCAGGCTCTTGTTCACCTCATCAATTTTAACAGCGATATCAGCAATTACTTCTCGGCCGTTTCCACCCCGAAGCATCATCACAATTCCCGTTACAATTTCCCCGTTGCCATCCTGCGATACCGCCCCCTGGCGGAGCTGCTGCCCAACCACCACATGAGCTATATCCTTGACGTAAATAGGACGGTTATCAAGGTTTTTAACGATGATATCTTCAATATTTTTTGCATTATTGATTTGGCCAAAGCCACGGATAATATATTGCTCCCTGTTGTGCTCCAGATAATTCCCGCCCGACACACTGTTGTTATTTCCAATAGCCTCCGTTATATCTTTTAGCCCGATACCAAAATTTCGGAGACGATCAGGATCAACCTGAACCTCATATTGTTTAACAAATCCCCCAAAAGAAGTAACCTCTGTTACCCCTTGTACTGTTTTAAGCTGAGGAGCAATTAGCCAGTCCTGAATGGTTCGAAGTTCGGTAAGGGTGTGATTTTGCCCGCGAACCACATATTGCACAATTTCTCCCAAAGCTGTTGATATTGGGCCAAGCTGGGGAGAGGAAACACCTTCGGGTAGCTCTCCGGCAATACTCTGCACACGTTGACTCACTAACTGTCGTGCGAAATAAATGTCCGTATTTTCTTCAAATTCTATAGTAACTGCAGACAATCCAAATTGAGAAATAGAACGCACTTCCTTGATGTCGGGCAGGCCGTTCATGGCGGTTTCAATAGGATAGCTAACCAGCTTTTCAACATCGTAGGGCGAATATCGGCCGGCTTTGGTAATTACCAATACCTGAACCGGGGTAACATCCGGCTGCGAATTGATAGGAATATCCTGAAGGGAAAAGACACCACCCGCTGCCATCAACACAACCAACGAGAGGGCTACAAACTTTTGGCGAAGGCTGAAATCAATAATCCTGTTTAACATAGTTCTTCGGATAAAAAATTAGTCTGCAAATTGTTCGAAACGTTCGAGTGCTTTCAGGCTAAAAACCTGCGTAATAGCCACTTTTTCACCTGGCTCCAATCCACCGTTCAGGATGGCATGGTCGGCCGTTATGCGAGCAAGCTGAACGGTTCTCTTTTCATACTCCAAGCCCGAAACCTGCACAAAAACCGTGGCTTCTGTTTGTTCAAACTGAACGGCTGAAAGCGGAACACTGAGTGTGTTATCTGTGGGCTTTGCATTATATGCGAGCCGTACACTTTGCCCTACAATCGGCCAATTACTCTGCGTTTTAACAATGGTATTTAGAACAACTGATTTATTACTCTGATCTAAAGCGGGATTAATAGTAGTTACTTTTGCATGCAACGTATGCGCTGAAATTCCATCCCGACTTGCCCGTTCGCTAATTGTAACTTCCGTGCCAGATCGTATAAAAACGGCATCTTCCGGCGAAATAAATCCTCTACCCAGCACCTCTGTATTATCAATAATGTCCAGCATTTTTTGGTAAGCAGTAACGGATTCGCCCATTTCTATCAAATGCTCATTTAAAACGCCATTTATGGAGGCATACATAGTTAGCTTGGCGTTTGGATCTGAGGCAAAGGGATCCCATTTCTTAGTTTGAGCTTCTGTAATCCCTATCGCTTTTAGCCGCGCAAGCGCCGCACCTTGTCGGGTTTGGGCTAACAGAAGATCGGCCTCGGCACGCTGTAAATTTCTGAGTGGGCTTATCTTATCTTCGGTAAGCACCTTCAGGCGTTCAACCTGCAACTGCTGATAGGTTACCTCTGCGGTAGATTCCAGATAGGCGGCCACGAGGTTTGCATATTCCAGACTTTCAAGTTCAAGAAGCGGATCACCTTTAGAGATGCGTTCGCCTTCATGGGCATAAATATGAGAAACCCGACCATTAATGGGCGCACTGACAACCGATATGCGTTCAGGGGCGGGAAAAACCTGCCCGGGAGCCTCAATTAAAAACGAAACAGGCTCTGCCGTTACCGTAAAGGTCTGTATGTTTAGGTTACCTGCCTGCTCCTGAGTCAGTTTTATAGGTTGAGCCAATCCCTCCGACCGTAGAGAAGGCGGAGTTCCGGTTTCTCCCATTTTCTGTGGCTCCACTTTGCCCGAGCAGGCGCTCAATACAAATAAACCGGAGATTAAGAGCATAACTGTACTTCGAGACAAGTAATCTTTTGTATGCTTTAATGATGATGCTTTCATAACAATTCTCATAGCCTATTTAATTAAAAATGATGTCAGATTGCAGAAATCGCTCCAGTTCTACTATCGTTAGGTAATAGTCCCGAAGCGTTTGGTAATATGCTTCCTGTGTTCTCAAATAGGTGCGCTGAGCTTCCAGTAAAGTGAGCAGGTCAAGTTCACCCAAGCTGTACCCTTTTTGGGTCATTCGCACCAGATCGAGAGATTTGTCCTGAATATTTTCACGAAAGCGTTCGATATTATTCTTGGCAGATTCGTAACTATGCCACGTTTGCTCCGCCTGTTTTTTAATGAGCAACCGGGAGTCTTCATACTTCCATTCAGCAGCATTCTGTATAGCATTTGCTTGCTGAACTTTAGGAGCCTGGCGTGCCGCAAACCAAAGCGGAATGCTCACACCTACTTCAAATCCATAAAAATCATACCTATTACCAAAGTCTTGCTTATAGTAGCTCACATTCAAATTTGGCAAATAGGTGCTTTTCGCCAGTTTCTTACCAAAAACGGTAGCCTCCACCTCCTGCTCAATTTGTTTTAAAAGAGGATGTTTGCCGAGCTTTTGCATAACCGCCTCTTGGTCAA
>JBDNFJ010000007.1:0-2232 GCA_041689895.1 Gracilimonas sp.
TAGTAATAATTGATGAATATCATCGTGTTTTCAGTGAGAGGAAATTATGAGAAATAACATGCCATACGATTCATTTGGAAGCGCACTAAAACGGGGCTTCATGAACATGCCGGTGGCCATCCGTAGTATCATACTGGCTAACATCATTGTATTTGTGATCCAAACCTTTGGAGGAAACAGCCTAAATACCTGGATCGTCCTAAATTTGGGTTTTCAGCCCGCTTACCCCACCGTATTTACTCAACCTTGGCGCTTGATATCCTACATGTTTATTCATGGCGGGCTTTTACACATCCTATTTAATATGCTTTGGTTGTGGTGGATGGGACGCTCGGTGGAAGAAACCTTAGGCCCGCGAAGTTTCAGCGTTATTTATTTTGGAGCAGGGATTCTCGGTGGCCTGCTGGATTCTGTATTTGCTTTAGCATTTGGTTCTGCTTTGGTGATAGGTGCCTCCGGTGCGGTTACCGGTATTTTAGTCGCTTTTGCGCTTCTATATCCAACAGCGCCCATTATGCTATTTCTATTCCCTCCCATACAGGCCCGCTATTTTGTAGCCGGATTGATTGCTATTAATGTGCTATTTCTTGGAAGTGGAGATGGTGTTGCCCGTCTCGTTCACCTTGGTGGAGCCTTGGGCGGCTATTTATTGGTGAAAGCCCATCAAAAAGGAACCGACCTTAGTATGCCTATCCGTTATGTTGAATATCTATTTGGAAAGGTGAAACCGGCGGCTAAAAAACGCACGCGCAATAACAATATGAGTATCGTTCAAGACGCTGAAATTGTGGAAGAAGTAGATCAAACAGAGTTAGACGGTATTTTAGAAAAGATATCACAAAAAGGTTACGATGCACTTTCTAAAGAAGAAAAACGCAAGCTCTTTGAACTCAGTAAGAAAAATTAGAGTACATGTCGGCCATAAAAAGACGTAATACAATTCAGGTGATGGTAGGAGAGGTGCCCGTGGGAGGAGGCGCTCCCATCGTGATTCAATCAATGACAAATACCGATACTGCTGATATTGATGAAACTGCCGATCAAATTGAACATTTACATCAGGCAGGTTCTGAATTAGTGCGTATTACCGTTAATAATGATCAGGCAGCCCAGGCGGTTCCTTATATCAAAGAAAAACTTCTTAAACGGGGTGTCACGGTTCCTGTTATTGGTGATTTTCATTACAACGGACACAAGCTTTTGACCAAATATCCGGATATGGCGCAGGCGTTGGCTAAATTCAGGATTAACCCGGGAAATACCGGCACCAAAACCCGAGATGAGAACTTCGCTACTATTGTAGAACAAGCTATTAAATACGATAAACCCGTTCGTATTGGGGTGAATTGGGGATCACTCGATCAGCAGCTTTTAGCCCAAAAAATGGATGCTAACAATAAGACGGAGCAGCCAAAGTCGGCCAAGGAAGTGATGCTTGATACGATGGTAGAAAGTGCTATTCGTTCCTCCAAGCTGGCTGAAGATGTGGGATTAGCCTCCAACAAAATCATCATCAGCTGTAAAATGTCGGGCGTACAGGATGTAGTAACGGTATATGAGCGTATTTCAGAAGCTCTGGATTATCCGCTGCATGTTGGGCTCACTGAAGCCGGCATGGGCATGAAAGGGATGGTAGCCAGCGCAACGGCACTATCGGTAATATTACAACAGGGAATAGGAGACACCATACGAGTATCATTAACCCCGAAACCCGGCGCCGATCGTGCGTTGGAAGTACAAGTGGCGCAACAAGTTCTTCAATCGCTAAAAATCAGGAGCTTTTTACCACAAGTAACCTCATGTCCCGGTTGTGGAAGAACCAAGAGCACGTATTTCCAAGAGCTGGCAGAAGAAATTCAGAATTACATTGTGGAATCCATGCCCGTTTGGCGAAAAGCTTATCCCGGTGTAGAAGAAATGGATGTAGCTGTAATGGGGTGCATTGTAAATGGGCCGGGTGAATCACGTAACGCAAATATTGGGATCTCGTTGCCCGGTACATTTGAAGAGCCCAAAGCCCCGGTTTATATCGATGGAGAACACGCCATCACGCTGAAAGGCGACCATATTGCGAAAGAATTCCGTGGTATTTTAGACCAATATATTAAAGACAATTATGGTGGATGATGGTTGTAGGATTGGCTCAAGCCCACAACAAATCGGATAAATCACGGTTTAATTCAATGCTGTATAAACTCATCCATCAAAAGCCGGTTGCTCAGTCGCAAACCA
>JBDNFJ010000008.1:0-6235 GCA_041689895.1 Gracilimonas sp.
TCAGAGTCGATGATCATTGTTCCGTCAATCTCCAGATTCGGCAATTGACGTGGACGAGCACCGGTTGCTATAATAAAATTCTTTGCCTTTATAGTTTCCTGCTCTTTCCCTTTTTCGTCGTTTACTGCTACCTCTGTTTTGGACTTAAACACTCCAGTTCCCATAAATACATCAACTTTATTGGCTTTCAAAAGAAACTGAACACCTTTGCTCATTTTGTTAGCTACATCACGACTTCGTTTTATGATGTTGCCAAAATCAGGCGAATAATCTTTTACGTTTATTCCATAATCAACCGCGTTTTCAATCGACTCGTACACTTCTGCCGAACGGAGCAGAGCCTTGGTAGGAATACACCCAATATTTAGACAAACTCCACCGAGATGTCGTTTTTCAATAATTGCTGTTTTAAAGCCAAGCTGGGAAGCGCGAATGGCGGCTACATATCCGCCGGGGCCTGAGCCGATTACACATACATCAAATTCTTTTGCCATGATACTTTTGATAATAGTTTTTGAAATTATACGCCTTCTCTGTTGTGCGTCCCACAACCGATCCGGAACGGCAAATTAAAAACGAGAATAAACCGAACTACGTTCGGATAAGCGCACTGATTTAATAGCATTCTAAGGTAAGGGTTTTTACTTTGAACATCGAACGAATATCAAATTTTGAACTGAAGATTCAATTTTGAAATTTTACCAATCTCCGTTAAACTGTATTTTATATAGTCTTCTTAAAGTCATGATTCTTTGGTCCATTCATTTTCACACCTTTAATATTTTCTATGAGCAACTCCTCTAAAACAAGCCCGCTTGGGCAGTTGCTTCAGTATCTGAAACCGTATCGAAAAAAAGTAACGCTGGCTACTTTTTATTCGATATTGAATAAACTCTTTGATCTGGCGCCTCCCGCACTTATTGGTGCTGCCGTAGATATTGTAGTTCAGGGAAAAGATAGCTTGGTGGGGCGGCTTGGCATCGCAGATCCTGAAAATCAGCTTATATTTTTAGCCGCATTATCCGCATTTGTCTGGGTTCTTGAATCTGCTTTCCAATATCTGTTTGAAGTTCATTGGCGGGATTTGGCACAAATTACCCAAGACAGCCTCCGGAAAGATTGCTACGGGCACATGCAGGAACTGGAGCTGGCTTATTTTGAAGATCAATCTACCGGTGGATTAATTGCCATTCTTAATGATGATATCAACCAGCTGGAGCGGTTTCTAAATCATGGCGCAAACGACATTATACAGGTTATTATAACGGTATTGGTGATTGGCTCCATATTCATGTTTTCAGCACCCGAAATCGGCTGGATGGCACTCACCCCGATGCCTTTTATTATATGGGGATCGGTTTGGTTTCAAAAAAAATTGGGGCCAAAATATCGAAAAGTGCGTGATAGGGCGGGAGATTTAAGTGCCCAACTTGCCAATAACTTGAGTGGTATTGCGACAATTAAAAGTTTTGGAACTGAAGATTTTGAAAAAGCGCGCATTGCACGTCTTTCAGATATCTATAAAAAAGCCAATCAAAAAGTTATTCGTCTGAGTTCGGCCTTTGTGCCTCTCATCCGCATGCTTATTCTTACCGGCTTTATCGGGATCCTGATTTTTGCGGGACTGAAAACCTTACGTGGCGATATGGCCATCGGGCTTTATAGCTTGCTCATTTTTGTAACACAGCGGCTTTTGTGGCCATTAACGCGCTTGGGCGAAACTTTTGACTTATATCAGCGAGCGATGGCAAGTACCCAGCGGGTGATGGGTTTGCTTTCGATTGATGATAAGATTGAAGACGGCACGGTGAGCCTACAGCCAAAAGAAGTGAAAGGGAATTATAAATTTGAGCAGGTAGATTTTGCATACAGAACCGGTGGTCCGGTACTTCGTGATTTGAATTTGAATATTGAAGCCAGCCAAACAGTGGGAATTGTTGGAGCAACGGGTGCCGGAAAAAGTAGCCTTATAAAGTTATTACTGCGCTTTTATGATGTTACAGGCGGCCGCATTTTGCTGGATGGAAAAGATATTAGAACCTACCAAATCAATGATTTAGTGAATGTGGTAGGGTTGGTAAGTCAGGATGTATTTCTATTTCACGGAACCATCACGGAGAATATACGATACGGAACTTTTAACGCCACTGATGAACAAATAAAGGACGCAGCCAAAATGGCGGAGGCTCACGATTTTATCTTAGCTTTAGACCAAGGCTATCATACTATGGTAGGGGAGCGAGGGCAAAAATTATCGGGAGGACAGCGTCAACGTATTTCCATTGCGCGTGCCATCCTCAAAAATCCACCCATTCTCATTTTAGATGAAGCCACCTCGGCCGTTGATAATGAAACCGAAGCAGCCATACAGCGATCATTGGCAAAAATCACTCGCCACCGTACCACTATTATTATAGCACATCGGTTATCAACCATCCGGAATGCAGATAACATTTTTGTACTTGAGCAGGGCCAGCTGGCAGAATTGGGTACACATGAGGAGCTCCTGGCGCAAAATGGCATATATACGCATCTTTGGGAAGTGCAGTCAGGGGAAGCAGTAGTACGGTAATAGGACGGAAGGATTTTGTTAATTATGAGCCGTTTCTCTTTTTATTTCGGATCAAAAAATCTATTTGCTTTAACTTTTTCAGAATGGTTCTATCTGCTGAATAGAAGTTTTCCCAACGATGTAGATGTGGAATAAGATTTCTAAAACTCAACAATCTTTAATTCTGAATTGCTCTTAGTTTCGTTATACTATGGGCCGAGAGGCGATAAAAAACGCAGATATTTATGAAAAAAACTACATCTACATTCCTACTATTCATCCTGTGCTTAATACCCGCAATGGTATTTGCTAATCCTATTGATTCGGTGGAACCTAAAACCAACGTCGAGGAATTGGCTAAGTATTTCGAAGGGAAAGGCTACGCATTCAATGAGATGCTAAAGGATTCGCGCTTCAAACTGATTGATGATATTTCCGGCAGATTCAAACGAGCCGCTGAAGTCAAAATCGAGACTTTTGAGGGGTATCAAAAAGCCATTGGGTATGATCGAAAAATGGAAATTCTGCCCGATTTTTTAACTACCTACGCCACCGAGCTAAACGCTGCGGAGAAAAAATATGGCATCCCGAAGCAGGTGATTGCCGGTATTATTGGCGTTGAATCAGAGTTTGGAAACTACAAGGGCAGCTACAATCCTTTTAACGCCTATGTTTCGATGTATGCAGAAAACTACCGCAGTGATTTCGCGAAGGCACAGCTCGAAGAACTCCTGATATTCGCCAAAAGAAATAAGTTGGATGTGTTGAGTTTGGAATCCAGTTATGCGGGGGCTATGTCTTATGCGCAGTTCATCCCATATTCTTTGAATCGCTGGTTTGTGGGAGCCGATTTATATTACATGCCCAACAACATTGCCTCAGTGGCTAATTATCTGGCACATTTCTATGAAATTACGGGCAGCATGGAAAAAGCAATCATGCGATACAATCCCAGTACCTTGTACACGAAAGCGGTTATGAGCCTTGCTGAAGAAGCTAAAAAGCTGGACAAAACGAAGTGAATTAAAAAACCCCTTCCGTATGAAAGGGGTTTTTATATACTGTATTCAAAATTGAGGATTAATAACTCAATTCAAATTCTTGGTCATGAAGTACCATTTGGGATCGCCGTATTCAAAGTCCTGCTTTTCATACAAACGACGTGCGGGATTGTCTTCCCGAACTTCAAGAGTAACTTTAGAGCAGCCCATTTTTTGTGCTTCTTTCTCGATGGTTTCCAGCATCATGGTTCCAATTCCCATTCCGCGTGCATCGGGATGAACGGCCACATCGTGAATTTTAAATACCTTGCTGGCGGTGAAGGTAGAAAATCCTTCAAAACAAGTTACGATACCCAACGCCTTTTCGCCGGCATAAGCGATGTAGGTCATAGTTGTGGGCATTTTTTTCATTTCTGCAATCATATCTACGCGGACTTCTTCGTCCAGCGCTTGATCCTGCCCCATAGGATCTTGTGCAAATAAATCTACAATCTTGACTATATCTGAGGCGTGTTTAGGGTTATTTAAATCAGCTTTTAAAATACTGACATCGGTTGCGACATCTGCTTCTGAAATCACTCTTTATTTGGTTTGATTAAAATTAGAACTAAAGTTAAAAAGAATAGGCGGGGGTTTAAAGTTTATAATTCTTTTCTAACTTTTGTTAGCAGAACGTTGATTTAACCTTCAAAAATTAATTATCAAAAAAATAAAAAACTCTGGAAGCAACCTATTTTTATGAAGCCTACAGAGTGGTTGTTTCCTTTTTAAAGCTGTTTTGCTACGGCTTGTACTTCATCTAAAACTCGTAATAAGTTACCGCTCCACAACTTGGGAATGTCCGATTCCGAATATCCGCGTTTAACCAGCTCAAACGTCACATTGAAGGTCTCAGAGGCATCTGACCAGTTATAAATGCCGCCACCGCCATCAAAATCTGAACTAATTCCTACATGATCGATGCCAATCAGGTTCACCATATAATCAATATGATCTACTAAATCTTTAACATCTACCGGTGGTGCAACCTCATTAACTTCGGCTACTATTCTTGGCTTAGCATTTTTTTGAGCTGTACGATAATTTTCGATATAAGCATTGCGTTCACCCTTGTTCATTTCGCCAATTTCTTCCCAATCTTTCAGTTCAAAACCAATTATTTTGGCTTCTTCCTCTAAAATTGTGCGCGAAGCTTTCTGATGAGCCGCCGCTTTTTCGGAATTTAAATAGCCTGCAAAAGCAACGGTTTGGACCACACCGCCATTCTCTTTCAACATCTTTAATTGCTCATCATCCAGATTACGGCTCACATCATTTAAAGCTCTCGCCGAAGAATGAGAAGCAATTACCGGCGCCTTGGATAACTGCATGGCTTCTATATTTGCTTTTTTGGAGGGGTGAGATAGATCTACCATAATCCCCAAACGATTCATTTCCTTAATAACCTTGCGTCCATTTTCGCTTAAGCCATCATGCAGCCAAACATCGTCTTCTTCTCCGGTGTTAGAATCGCTGAACTGGCTGTGTCCGTTATGCGCCAGCGACATATACCGAGCTCCACGATTATAAAACTCTTCCACTCTGGATAAATCGTTACCCAGCGGATAGGCATTTTCAACTCCTATCATAGCTACCTTTTTGCCTTCCTTCACAATACGGCGCACATCATCCGAAGTAGTAGCTAATTCAATTTGGTCGGGTGCAATTTCTTCTGTTAACCGATGAATAGCGTCAAATTTACTGATGGCATTTTTATAAGCCGCCGCATAGCCTTCTTCCGTGAGATCACCTTGCCCGGTATAAACTACCAACCAAGCCACATCTAAGCCGCCTTCATTCATTTTTGGCAGATTCACTTGGTTATCCAGACGTTGGGTAAAATTCCTTTCTTTTGTGAAGTTCTCCACGTCAATATCCACGTGCGTGTCCATGGTGATTACCCGTTTGTGGATATCCATCGCCTTTTCAAATAATTCGGATTCACTTGGTTTACAACCCGAAAGGGCGACGGTAGCAATCAAGGCAAGACTTAAAAATATTTTCATAATGAAGGGTGTTTGGTGATTATTGAGGCGATAAATCTACTTTAATTTTGGGACAGTTGCCGAGCTTAGGGAACGGAAAAGCGTTGCATCCCATTATTTTAACAGATAGTAACAAATTTGGAGAATATAATGATCACGATGAGTTTATTGGCATACGTCACAATAGGGCTTTCAATTGGCTGGATAAGTCGGATAGCAGTACAAGACGAGGGTATTAAAATGAGTACCAGCCTGATTGTTGGTGCGGTGGGTGCGCTGCTGGCTGTTGCAATTAGTAAGATAGTGGGAATTGAAGGTGCCGCCTTTTTCGCTATGAGTCGGAGCTATTGATATGCTTTTCACCTTAAATGCTTTTCACGAAAACCCACACAAGCTTATCCATACTGAAATGGCTTATCACCATGCAAAAATAGAATAAGTACATCCACAAATTGTGGGAACAAATGCTATAGGATGGAATAGGTATGAATAGCCCCTTCCAATCCTAAACGCCACGTATGAATGAATGTTAAAGACCGCAGAATTCACCTCTTCCTACAGATTTTTTTCCTGCTTGTTGGCTTATATCAGTTAATTCGTTTAATCACGGCTTTTCAAAGTGGTCAGCTATCTGGTGATCTATTTGAATTCAACTTTAA
>JBDNFJ010000009.1:0-2875 GCA_041689895.1 Gracilimonas sp.
TATTGGCTGATTATGGCCACAACAATAGCGTAAATAGTGGCCTCCAAAATTAGGAGGGGAAAGTAGGCAAAGCGAAGGGTTCGTAGCCGATGTCGCTCTTTATATAAAATAAATATTCCCAAAATGGCCACCAAAAGGAGAGAAAAGGAGACAGCGTTTACTCCCAAATAGGTAAACAGGCTTTTGATCCAGACATCTACGCTTATGCGGACAATGGCATCGCCGGAAGGTTGTGAGATCACAATTAGTATTTCGTAGAGCAAAAAAAGTGGCAGACTTACCAAAAAGCTGTAGAGCAGCGTATTGGTATTCTCGAAATATTGCTTAACGCGATTAGTCATTCGTTTCGGTATAAATAGTTACGGCGGGCTGAGCCATTTCGTTGAGCTCGAGTGTACTAAATGCCTTGCCAGAAAGTTTCAGTCCCGACCTGGTTATGCGATCATTTATTTTTACATACAGGCCGCTTCCCGTTTTGGGATTCTCTACAAAAATGATGCTACCCAATGCGATATTGGAATGCGCGGCGGTGAGTCCCTGCGGGTCATATAGCTCTCCGTTGGTGGTTGTCTCTCCCACATCATTTTCGGCATAGGCAGTTACCTGCACCTCTCCTAAATCCTGTAAGCTTGCTTTTTGTAGGTAAGGATTTTCATAATTGCGTGAGGGTGGGAGCAATACCGTTACCTCTTGTCCGGAAGAAAGAGATTGGATATTAATTTCCGGATTTAGCTTACGAAACTCTGTTTCCGACATTCTAAATCGAGACAATAAACTCGAAAGGGTTTCATTACGCTTCACCTTATAAATGGAAAAGACACCTTGTGGAGAGGATTCTTTTGAAAACGCAGCAACCGATGGTGGCGCTTCCCCAAGTTTACGAACGGTCAGTTTTTGGCCTACTCGAAGCGCGTCTGAAGTTAAATTATTCAAGCTTTTAAGCTGGCTAAGAGTCATTCCATGCTCCCTTGATATTCTAAACAACGTATCGCCGCTTTTAACTATGTAATATGCATTTTCCGCTCCGGCATGCTCGCTGACTAACGGCTCAGAAGGTTCTTCCGGCTGTTCGGTTACCCGCGTAGCTTCATCTTGTGAGTAATAAACCAAAGCTTGCCCGATGGCTATATCATTGCCGGCAATATTATTCCATTGCCGTAATTCAGCGATGGTTACCTTCAATTTTTTTGAAATACTGTATAAGGTTTCGCCCTGCTGCACGGTATAATTTTCTTTGTTTTGGGCGATGGTTTGTAGCGAGCAAAAAAGGAAAAGGAGGATAATAACGGATCCGATTTTACTTAAACGGTGGCTCATTTTCATAATTAATCTTCCATTTCAAGTTTTAAGTTCAAAAGGGCGGCGGATAACTCTGATTTTGTATGGTTATCATTTTGTTGTGTTGCTACTTCCATGCCTGAGGCATAGGTGTCCAGTGCTTTTTTGTTCTCCCCAAGCTGCTCGTATAATTTAGCGAGATGATAATAAACCCCAACATAGTCAGGATTTTGTGTGCGAATAGATTCAAATAACACGTTAGCTTTTTCGGCTTGGTCTATTTTCAACATTTCTAAAGCCAGCGTAAACTTATAAAAGGGATCCTCAGGATGCTCTTTTACTGCCTTAGCTAACGTAGAAATTCGTGAACTCATTGCGTTGCGTTTTTATAATTTGCTTCGATTTCTTCGATGGAGTCTCCGCCAAATTTCTCTAAAAAGGCATTTGCAATAACAGGTGCCAACACGCTTTCTGCTACAACTACCGCGCGAGGTAATGCGCATACATCAGATCGCTCGTATCGTGTTTCTGTTTCTTCTTTTGTGACCATATCTACCGTGCGCAGTGGATTTAGCATAGTTGGGATGGGCTTCATCACCCCGCGTAAAATAATAGGCATGCCGGTCGTCATGCCGCCTTCGATGCCTCCCATACGATTTGTTCTGCGTTTAAAAGATCCGTTTTGGTAAAAAATCTCGTCCTGCACTTCATGTCCGGGACGGTGCCCGGCTTCAAAGCCGAGGCCAATCTCAACGCCTTTCATAGCTTGTGTGCCCATAATAGCTTGTGCAAGCTGGCCGTCCAGTTTTCGATCCCACTGCACGTAACTGCCAAGGCCAACCGGTAATCCGGTGATCACGATTTCATAAATTCCCCCAAGAGAAGAACCTTCTTTACGTCGTATTTTAATTTCTTCGCGCATTTCGGCAGAAAGGCCTTCGTCCAGACATCGTACATCTGACTCATCTGCTGCTTTGTAAATAGTTTCTGCTCCTTCATTAGTCAGAGGATCTACCCTGCTTCGCACTTCATCCCAGTCATTAAAGCCAACGGAACCGATGCGTAGCACATGGCCACCGATTTCAATCCCAAAATGTTTTAGAAATTGGCGAGCTATACTACAGCAAGCTACTCTCATTCCAGTTTCGCGCGCACTGGCACGCTCTATAACAGGACGGATATCATCAAACTTATATTTCTGAGTTCCTACTAAATCGGCATGTCCTGGACGAGGAAGCGTGATTTTTCCAATTCCTTCTGCTTCCGTTTTTTTGTTCATTACGGTTGGCCAGCCGGTTTTATCTTTTTCAAAAGCACGATTGGGCATATAAAGGGCAATGGGTCCTCCCATGGTTTTTGAGAAGCGTAGGCCCGAACTAATGGTGGCAAAATCCTTCTCAAAAGCCATGCGGCCGCCGCGTCCGTAGCCTTGCTGTCGCCGCACTAAATGCTCGGCAATATTTTCTTCGGTGAGTGTAAGTCCTGCGGGTATGCCTTCTACAATTCCGGTGAGTCCGGGGCCGTGAGATTCGCCGGCGGTTATGTATCGTATCATTTGAAAATTAGTGTATGGAAATTGAAATGTTCGTTCTGAAAA
>JBDNFJ010000010.1:0-10075 GCA_041689895.1 Gracilimonas sp.
AGCTTGTCTGGTCCTAAATATACCGCCATAAAATCCATGCTAATGGCTCCAACTTGTGGATATTTTTTTTCGGCAATCTCCACGTCAAATCGCCCGCTTAGGTTTCGGTAAACGCCATCTGCATAACCTACGGGTATAATTCCCAGCCAGCCTTCTTCAGTTGCCTCCCATCGGCCGCCATAGCCAACTGCATTTCCCGGAACAATTTTTTTAACTTGGACAAGCTTAGAACGCCATTCCAAAATCGGAGTCAAATCTTTGATCGGATCTAAACCGGGTGCATATCCATAAAGGCAAATACCGGGACGCACCGCATCATATAAAGCCCCTTTGTCGTGATAGTAAAAGATGCCGCCCGTGTTACACGTATGGGCCATTAGTTCATCGGGAAATTCAGCCCGAATGGCTTTGAAAACATCCAACTGCTTTAGCACGCTTTTATCTTCCATCCGGTCGGCATTGGCAAAATGAGTATAGATACCGGTGTATTCCAACTGATTATACTGGCTCATCTTTTCCCTAACCTTGGATACTTCATCCGGCAACAATCCCAGCCGAAACATACCGGTATCAAAATGAAGATGGCATTGGGTTCCCTTCTCAAGCCTCTCAAAACCAGACAAATTTGAGATACTGGCGGTTATATTTTGCTCTCTATAAATCCCTTCACTCCCAACCGGCGGCACTTCAAATACCAAAATAGGATTTTTAATACCGGCTTCCCTTAATTCGATGGCTTCGTACAAACGTGCTACACAAAACCATTCTACTTTTTCAGCCAAGTGGTGCGCTATTCGGACGGCTCCATGTCCATAGGCATCATCTTTCACCACAGCCATACGCTGTATTCCTGAACCTAACCTCGAATTTATGGCTTCAAGATTCCGATCTAATGTATTCAGGTTTATCAGTAATGTTGAACTCAAAAGTATTCCTCAGCTAAATGAAAATAATCGGCGTTTGTTTTTTTTAAGTATGACTTGAGCCGCATTATGTCCCGCCGCACCAAAAACCCCGCCTCCCGGATGGCAAGATGCACTGGATAGATATAAACCCTTAATCGGCGTTTCGTACTGGCTCATTTCAGGAATAGGCCGAAACATGAACATTTGATCAAAACTCATTTCTACGTGCATTACATTTCCTCGCAAAAGTCCGTGTTTCCGCTCTATATCCAACGGAGTCTGAATATACCAATCAATGAGATTATCTTTCATATTTGGCGCATAATTTGTGACCACATCATAAATTTTTTGGGCTTCCCTTTCTCGAATATCATCCCACTTCAATCCATTAGCTAATTCGTAAGGATGCCATTGCGCCCAAGCATACAAAGTATGGTTTCCATCTTTAGCCACCTCCGGATCAATTTTTGAAAATGTCATACAAAGAACCGCTGGATTTTCGGGCGGGAGCTTCTTCATATAATCCCCAATGGAATTATTCATGTACTGCACAGAAGGCGCTAAAAGCTGCATTCCATTGTGAATGGACGGATCATCAGGAGCGGCTGAATACTGAGGCAATTCCTTAACAGCACAGCGGATAATCATCCCAAATCCGTTGCCTACATTTATGTTTTCCACCTTCTTAAACATCGACTCGTCCAGGTGATCTCGGCCTACCATTTTCATCATCGTGGTTTGCACATGCGCATTAGATACGATGGTTTTTGCCCTGAATTCTTCCCCGCTTTCGGTTCGTACTCCAATAGCCTTCCCATTTTCAATAAGTATCTTTTTAATGGGGTGATTAGCCTTTACCTCACCATCATGTGCTTCAATCATGTTTTTCATGGCTTGGGTCAGCATGCCACTTCCACCCTTTGGATGTTTAGCCCCACTTTGGTGTAACATCGACTGCCATCCTGCAAAATCACCGGTGGCAGAATGATCGGGCAGAGGGCCGGATTGTGCTGCAAACCAAAGGATAGCTGCCTTCATATAAGGACTCTCAAAAGCATCATCCACCACTTTGCCATAGCTCGACAAAATCTTTTGCAATCCCGCAGTTTGTTCACCCTTTTTGAACATAGCTCCCTCTTTGATCTGAAATTTAGCCATTTCTGCCATAATGCTTCCGGTTGATGGCTTGGTCATAAAAGCTTTCAACACGCCTTTATTTATTTTCCCCCAAAAATTGATGAACTCTTTATAATTCTCCACGTCTTCAGGTGCCACTTTCGAAATAGATTCGAGCGTGCGATCTAAATCCTTCCAGAAATGGATGACGCCCTTTCCCGTAGGAACCGGATATGACATAATGGGATCCATGTCGATATATTCTAAGCCATATTTCTCCAGCTCCAAGTGTTCTATGATTCCTGTTTGGTGAATCATAATATGAACCGATGAACCCACATCCATTCTAAAACCATTGGGATTTTCTTCGGATTCAAACATCGTTTCGGTTCGCACTGCGCCGCCAATAGTTGTGTCGCGTTCAAGTACTAATACCTTATATCCATTTTTAGCCAGATAGCAGGCGGTAACCAATCCGTTATGACCGGATCCAACAATTATAGCATCGGGATTTTTCATAGTTATCTAAGATAAAATGATTTGCATGAAAGCGCAGAATAATTAAGTTGTGAAAATTCATTACTCATCTAAAAAATTCTTTGTTTATGAATGTAGGCCGGTTTGAGATTGAGCAGCTTAGCGAGGGTATTTTCGAGGTTTTCGAGGACGGGGTTTTTCAGAAAATCGATTCTTCTGAAATTACTGCAAAACGGCAAAAACCTTTTTATAAAAGTACTTCCTTAGCTATTGGCATCAATCCTATATTAATTCGCGATGGGAAGCATTGCATTCTGCTCGACACCGGACTTGGTTGGGGGCTCGACCATAATAGTCAATACAACGATACCTCGAACCTGCTAACCAATTTAGATATTTTTGGCCTAATGCCGACTGATATAACGCATGTGGTGCTTAGTCATTTGCATTTCGATCACGCTGCGGGCTCTACTTTTGTGGATGACAAAATTTCGACACAGTCAACTATGCCGTATGCAAACTATTTCATCCAAAAAAAGGAATGGTATTACGCGCTGGAGCAGGTTGGGCAAAAGCACAAAAAGGTAAGTGCTGAATATCAGCTGGATGAATTTTATAAGCTTGCTGCCGAAGATAAGCTGGTCATGATTACGGACACCTATTTTGAGCTACTTCCGGGAATTGAGCTCATCCGTACCGGTGGGCACACGCCGGGACATCAGATAGTGAAAATTCAAGATGAAGGCGAAACCGCTTATTTTTTGGGAGATCTCATTCCTTCAGAACATCATTTGAATCAGTACGCCATGCGCCAACTCGATGTGGATCCCATTCAATCCAAAAAAGCCAAAACGTTGATTTTACGGCAAGCTTTGAAAGAGCAATCTCTGCTCTTATTCTATCACTCCGTACACGCCAAGGCGGGAAAATTGGAACAAGATAAGGACAAGAAGTTTATACTTAGGGAAGTCCAGTAACTTGAAATCCTAAAAATAACCGCGCTTATTATGACACGAAAATATGGAATGAACATCCTTCTTGTATTTGCTCTTTTTATTTCCGGCTGTGGAAATAAGGAAAAACCTTCTCCCAAAAAATTTACATCCGTTCCAAAAGCCGATATTCACACATCTCAAAATTCTCTGGACTAGGCCGGGGTCTATCAAGGGGTAACGCCTTGCGCTTCTTGTGAGGGAATTGATGTTACCATTGAGCTAAGCAAAAACCATCCGTATTCAATATCCATGAAATATCTGGGTGTGGAACCGGATAATAAATTTGAAAAGTCCGGGAATTTTAGTTGGAATGATGCCGGAAACACGATTACTTTTTCTAACCAAGAGCCTCCTAATCAATATTTTGTAGGAGAACAGTCTCTTTTACAGCTTGATATAGAGGGGAATCCTATAACCGGAGATCTTGCCGAATTATATCGGCTGAAGAAGCAGAAATAGTTGCTGCTATGCAAAACAACTGGCCTTAAAAAAGCTTTCGCTCACCTTTTTTCGCTTCCTATCTTACTTTATATTTTAGATAGGTAATTATTGAAAAGCTAATTCCAGGCTACTTATTCATTGAGATCAGAAACTCTTCGTTATTGCGTGTGCCTTTGATTTTTTCAAGTAAGAAATCCATGGCTTCGAATGGACTCATATTGGTCAAGTAGCGGCGAAGTAATACAACTTTTTCACGCTCGGCCTCCGTAACAAGCAGTTCTTCACGGCGTGTTCCACTTCGGAAAATATCAATAGCCGGGTACAAGCGTCGGTCTGAAAGTCGGCGATCCAGATAAATTTCCATATTACCCGTTCCTTTAAATTCCTCGAAAATCACATCATCCATTCGAGAGCCTGTTTCGACCAGAGCCGTAGCCAAAATGGTTAAAGAACCTCCGTTTTCGATGTTACGAGCTGAGCTGAACAATTGCCGAGGTACCTTCAACGCTTCTGAATCTATCCCACCGGTCATAGTTCTGCCCTTATTAGATGCGGTAATATTATATGCGCGAGCAAGACGTGTAATGGAATCCATTAACAGCAGCACATCATGGCCACTTTCAACCAGCCGTTTGGCTTTTTCAAATACAATTTCTGCCAAGCCGATATGGTTTTCCGGTTTCTCATCAAAAGTAGAAGCGACCACTTCTGCGCCTGTGACTGAGCGCTCCATTTCAGTCACTTCTTCCGGCCGTTCATCTATCAGCACGATCAATATTTTAGTGTCGGGATGATTGGTAGAAACGGCATTGGCGATATTTCTCAAAATCGTTGTTTTACCGGTTTTAGGCTGAGCAACAATCAAACCTCGCTGTCCTTTCCCCACTGGGGAAAAAAGATCGATGAGTCGGGTAGAATGCTCTTTAGCATTAAACTCCAGCTTATAGCGCTCCTCGGGGTGAATGGGCAGCAGTTCGTCAAACCCTTGGCGATTGTCCATATCATGAGGAATGCGACCATTTACGCCTTCAATCCGAAGCAGTGCAAAATAACGCTCACCTATTTTGGGAGGACGTATCACGCCAATCACACAATCACCTTGCTTCAGGCGAAAACGCTTAATTTGCGACGGAGATACATAAATATCATCCGGACTGGCTTTGTAGCTATAATTTACGGAGCGCAAAAACCCATATCCGTCGGGCAGAATTTCCAGCGTGCCTTCATTAAATAGGTACGGCCCCAAATCCGGCTCCAGCTCTTTGATGCGTTCTTCCAACGTGTTTGCAGCTGATTCCGGCAGTTTATTATGCTCATGGCCCTTACGTCGCTTTGGATTCCTATGCGGATGCTTATTCTTGGAGCGATTTTCTTTCTCTTCTTCTTTTTTCTTGTAGGAGACAATATGGTCGGCTCCGCCATAATTCTTTAGTTCAGAATCCTTTTGTGAGGAATCATTTTTTTGATGATCGGGCCCTTCAGAAGAACCTTTTTGATCCTCAAACAAACTCTTTTCAGAAGCTTTAGTTTTAATGTCTTCGATCAGCCGAGCTTTGCGGACCCCGGTAACTCGTTTGATGCCAACAGATTTTGCGATTTTTTGTAATTCGTGAAGTTTCTTCCCCTCTAAGGAATTCAACTCCCCGGCCGACATTCCGGCGGTTTCATTATCTGACATAAAATGTGGGTGTTCTAAATATGATTCTTACTGAATTATGGGGTGAACATCATGTCGCCTAAATTTGACAACGTTTTTGGATATTCAAACAGGTAAGGATAAAGGCGGTGATAATTATGATACGTTTTCAGTCCACCGCTTAACAATGCTGTAAAAGTAAAAACTTCCCATAAAAATTACTAACTCTGTCTTTAAATCCTTCAAAATAATTTCTTTTCGCTCTTCAGGAAATAATTCCACTTCTAAACGGTCTTTCACATCACTGAACTTTGCTGCCCTCTTGCCTTCCTGCTCAACAAAATAGGCTTTTTTAAAGCCCTTGAAATACGCGAGAGTATCCTCGTTTAATTTATCTTTCATGAGCGAAAAAACCAGAACAGTCTCCGAAAGCGGCTGTTTTTGTACGATGGCTTCATTAGAAGACTCCAGCGCTTGAGCGTTATGAGAGCCACTAAAGTACCATTCAAAGTCGGGATGAATATGCTCAAACCGAGCGGGAATTCCTTCAAAATTTTGAATAGAAGAAATAATCATCTTTTCTTCAACAGAGAATTGCTCCTGAAGTTCCTGTACAACCAGCCAGGCGCAGGCCACATTCCATTTGTTTACCGGTTCGCTAAATGGAGTATTAATATGAATAGTCTGCTGATTATGTACAATCACTTCGCCCTGATTCCATTCGGGAGAACATTCTTCTGCATACAAAGTTCGTGCATGTTGCACTTGTGCTGTTTTCTGAATTTCGGCAGCTGCTTCTTCGGCTACATTTCCAATCACAACCGGTTTATCTTGTTTGATGATGCCGGCTTTTTCTCTGGCAATTTCTGCTATCGTGTTACCTAATACATTTTGGTGATCCAGACCAATGCTGGTAATCACCGCAATTTCTGAGTTTATGATATTCGTTGAATCTACTCGTCCGCCCAAACCGGTTTCAATAATAGCAACATCTACTTTCTTATGGGCAAAATACCAGAAAGCTAAGGCCGTGCTGATTTCAAAATAACTTAGTTTAATTTCCTCCAATAAACCTTCTGTTTGCTGGAAAAAAAGTAATAGACTTTCATCGGAAATCGCCTGCCCATTTACTCGCACGCGTTCATTGTAAGTAAACAAATGTGGCGAGGTAAATAATCCTGTTTTAAAGCCTGAGCCTTCGTAAATGGCCTCCAATAAATGACAGGTGGTTCCTTTTCCATTAGTTCCCGCAACATGAATACTTGGAAACTTGTTTTGAGGATTCCCCATAGCTTCACAAAAATCTCGAATGTTATCCAACGAGAAGTTGGCCGACGCGCTACCTGATTTCTGGAACATAGGAATGGAATCTAAAAAAGTCCATACGTCTTGTATTGTATGGAAGCGACTCATGTTTTCAACTCATTCAACTTAAACTGTTCAAATGCTTTTTTGAGAGAAATATAAACCGGATGATCTATTTCAAATGGATGATCGTCTAAAACCTGAACCTGCTGAATCTCAATTAATGAGTTGGTACAAACCGCCGCTTCAGCGTTTTTTAAATGAGCTAAAGAATAGGTTCCTTCGTTTATTTCTATCCCCAATTCCCCGAGAATACTCATCACATAATATCGGGTTGTACCGGGCAAAAGATCACAATCAATGGATGGAGTATATACCTTTCCCTCGGTGATCCAAAAGATATTAGCTGAAGTTGTTTCGCTAACAAAATTATCCACTGTACGCATCAGGGCATCATCGTATTGCGAGCTACTCGTCTCCTGAGCTGCCTTAACATAGTTCAACCCATTAGATAGCTTGTATTTCCTTTGAAGCGCTACCGATGGAATACAGCGCGTTTCGGCTGTCATTAATCTTATAGGTTTATCATTAGTGCTAAGTGGACTTACTTGTGCCATCCACTCAGTTTCTCTGGAAGTAGGCGCATATCCCCTTTCTCCTTTTCGCCAACATTGCATGCGAATCATGGCGTCGGTATTTGCCAGTTTATTTTGGTGCAGCAGTTGATGTATTTGGGATAATAATTTACTTGGACTCATCGGCATATCCATTTCCAGATAATTCAAGCCGGCAGCAAGTCGTTCTGCGTGAAGCTCCCAACCCATGAATTTCCCCGCATACCCTCTAAAAGTTTCAAAACATCCATCGCCATACATTAATCCCCGGTTTAGCGGTGAGATACCAGCAATCTCTTCAGCTACAAATTCTCCATTCAAAATCATAACCCTTGATTCCCTCATGGCAGAAATGCTTTCAGAGAATCGTATCCAACTCCTTGCTCGTACCCGATTTTTGAGCCGAGAACCTTTCCATTCTTGTCAAAAACGATGTAGCTGGGGAAACCTGGAACCATCAAATGATTGTACAAATGACTTCCATCCACATATATAAAATCAGGATATAATTTATTTGGAGGCAGTGATTCCTCGGCGTCTTTTATCATTCCGGCAATCACTACCAAAGAATCCTGTTCATGTTGTACCTTCTGGATTTCTTCCATCATCGCATTTGATTTATCAGACCAGCTGGCCCAAAATACCATCACGGTATTTTTTCCTTTTTGCTGCGCGATGGTTACCGAATCACCTTCCAAGAATGCACGTAGCGGCATGATGAGCAGAGAATCAGATTCAACCAATTTCTCTTGAAATATCCTCTGCGTTTTGCCTTTAAACCTGTAGGAGCTATAGGCAATAATCATCATGGAAATCAGGGCTACGCCAATTATAAAGGGTACAAATTGCTTTTGCTTTAAGCGCATGTTTTTAGTGGAAAGTTAGAAAAGATTGTGCTTTAAAATAAGCGAAAGAATAGGACTTATAAAAAGGCAAATTGAACTTCGTAATACAAATAATATTGGTCAACCATTACATTTAGATACCCGTTGTATAGGGAGATATAAGATGTAATGGCTTCCCTTTTGAGTCTTTGTAAATGAGAAAATCGGAGTCAACCGTAAAGATGACACCATCATCTTTTTCATCATACAAGCACAAGAGATGGATATCAGCTAATGAGGTTTTAACATCCCAATATTTTATAAGACGCTTTAAAATTGCTTCCCTATTATCCGTGAAAGAGCTTTCTAATGTTAGAATGCCTTCGTTTAACATCCCCCAGATGGAGTCAACGGCCCTCACATAATCTTTGGTAAGAAAAATGGCTTCACTCAAAACCGATTCGCAGGTCACCATGTTTCCGCTTATTTCAGATAAACTGGCTTGAGCCCAAAGATGATGCTGGTCTCTTTTGTCCAAAATTGCTACCAGCGGACCCGTATCAAGAAAAACGGTTTTCACCATAACCTTCCATATGCTTTGGATTGGTTGATAAATCTCCGGGGCCTGCGATAACGCCTACATATTTCTGCATTTTCTCTAAAATAGAGCCTGATTTGGCATTAATTTGATATTCTAACATTTCTTCGTTTACCAATCCCATAACAGCCTCCTTTTGTGTAACCCCTTTTTTATCAGCCAATAGCTTTATTTTGGCTTTTTCTGCTGGGGTGAGCTTCATCCCAAACCATTCAATATCTTTTTTAGTTTTCTTACTCATATTGCTCAAGATTAATACGTGTTGCAACGAATTTAATTTTTTGTTGCAACTTATGCAAGTTTACTCCAATATTTTATTCCTTGTTAAGCCTGCCGTTTGGTTTAAATCGGGGCTTATTTCAGGATGAGCCCCGATTCCGGCGGAATATTAACTTTTGCTGGCCGCACCAGCTGGGCGGTTAGTAGATTTTTCAGATCATCGTTACCGGTCCATTTGCTTACATCCATTTGTTGCTCTTTTTTAGACCGATTCAGGATAACCCATATCTTTTGATCTTCAAATTCACGAGCAAAAACTACCAATTTCCTTTTGGTATCCTGAAACAAGAAGGTAGCTTTTCCCTTTTTTAGAGCAGGATGATTATTACGCAATTGCGCCAGTTTCTGATAATAATCAAAAAGCTCTTGGTCAAAATTGTTGTCGTCAAAAGGTCGTTTTTCGCCAAAGGGATGGTGTGTTTCAGGCTCATACTGCAAATCTTTCCAAACCATGGGCTTGCGATCATCCGGATCGTCGGCTCCCCACATGCCGGCTTCGGTGCCATAATAAATCATCGGCGCTCCTTCCCATGTAAACTGAAACAAAGCCACCAATTTCTGAATTTCTCGCTCGGCTATATTTGGCTTTCGAATGGAGAAACCATCTTTTGGCTGACTCTCCCCTTCGTATTCAATACCCGGATTTACGGTGAATGATGCTAACCGTGCAGTATCGTGGCTATCCATGAGATTTTGGAGAAGCTGACCGGTTTGCTCTCCATAGTCTGCCTGAATTTGAGTGAGCTGCTGAGTAAATTCATCCGCACTTATTTTATCATCAATCAGAAAATCTTTAACTGCGTATGCAAACCGATAGTTCATAACCGAAGTAAACATGTCAGCATTGAGATATTCTGTTGCTTTATCCGTCCATATTTCGGCAAC
>JBDNFJ010000011.1:0-3413 GCA_041689895.1 Gracilimonas sp.
CCCATAATGTTCAAAATACATAGTCAGCTTAAATGTCAGATTTCTACGGATTGAATCCCTCAGAGAAAAAAGATCATCCTCAGAAGGGTTTTTTAGATTTTCTATATACCGATATAGCCATCGACCTTGGCACAGCCAACACGCTTATCTACGCACGTGGGGAAGGCATAGTGTTGAACGAACCTTCCATTGTTGCTCTAAATCAGCAAAATGTACCTGTTGCTATCGGCCATCAAGCCCGGTTGATGCATGAGAAAACTCATAGCAAAATCAGAACCGTCCGCCCTCTTCGCGATGGGGTGATTGCTGATTTTGAAGTGGCTGAACAGATGATCAGGGGAATGATCAAGAAAGTGAAAATGAAATGGTATTCAACCACTCGCCAAATGGTGATTTGTGTACCCAGTGGCATTACGGAAGTAGAGCGCCGGGCCGTTCGCGACAGTGCAGAACATGCCGGGGCTAAAGAGGTTTATCTAGTTGACGAGCCTATGGCCGCTGCAATCGGTATTGGCTTAGATGTGCATGAGCCGGTAGGTAGTATGATTGTTGATATTGGCGGTGGAACTACCGAAATCGCGGTAATTGCGCTATCGGGCATTGTTTATGCAGAATCTGTGCGACTTGGCGGCGATGAGCTGAATGACGACATCATTAACTATTTCCGTAGAAATCACAACCTGCTGATTGGGGAACGAACGGCAGAAAAAATTAAATGTGAGATTGGATCTGCGGCACCTCTGGATGAAGAGCTCGAAATGATTACAAAAGGCCGTGATCTTGTAAATGGTGTTCCAAGAACACGACATATCACCTCCAAAGATGCCAGAGAAGCCATAGCTGAATCTGTAAATACGGTGGTAGAATCGATTACAAAATCGTTGGAGCAAACACCACCCGAACTTTCCGCCGATATTCTGGATCGTGGTATCATGCTTACCGGTGGTGGAGCACTCCTGAAAAATCTTGATAAACTGATTATGGAAACTACCGATCTTCCGGTTCATATTGCCGAAGATCCGTTAACGGCTGTTGTTCGTGGCACGGGAGCTATCCTTGAAAACCTCGACTATTACCGTCCGGTAATTACCTAATCCGTTGGAAATGAATGCGATTTAGATCCTTCCATTTAAGTGATGCTAAAGACTACATAGTAACCGCCCTTATTTTAATTATTGCCTTGACTATTATGGTAGCAAGGCATCAAGGCGGTATAGACGGCTTACGTAAAGTTTCTATTACCACCCTTAGTTTGCTTGAGGAACCACTTGCCAATATTCGAGTTTACCGCCGAGCATTAAATACCAATACCTATCTCCAACGTCAAAACATTTTATTGCAGGATGAAATAAGTCGACTACGATCTATAGAGCAGGAAAACCGAGCGTTGCGCAAGCTTTTAGATTACAAAAATGAAAGCGAATTTAAGCTCATTCCTGTTTTAATTGTAGGTAAGCAACTTACGGGACTGAATAATCATCTTACCATTAATGCCGGATCTTCTGATGGGTTGCAGGAGGGCATGCCTCTGGTTTCATCCGATGGATTAATTGGAAAAATTGTATTAGCCGGCAGTAATTATGCTCTGGTTATGCCCTATTATAATTCCCTGTTTCGGGTAAGTGCGCGTATCCAGGAAAATCAGGCCCACGGTATTGTTAGCTGGCCGGGACAACTTTATGGTGAACTGGTTCTGAATTATGTACCCAAAACCATTCAGGTTGATAGCGGATTTGTGGTTGAAACCTCTGGAAGCAGTAACCAATTTCCGGGAGGCATTCCCATCGGCAGAGTTAGTAGAACAGAACCCGAACCTGGCAGAGAAACACAACGAATTTATATAGAACCCTTTGTGATGCTATCTGATATTGCCGAAGGCTTTGTGATCGGATTTCAACCCGATTCCAATATTTCCAATCTTAAACAAGAGTATAACGAGCTGTTTGAATGAATGCAGAAACCTTTAAAGACTTTATTATTGGCGTATGCTTCATCCTGCTTCAAGTGCTTATTTTCCAGCATCTTAAATTTTATGGGGCTACCCCAGACCTGCTGCTCATTTATTTGCTATGGCTTGCCATACGCTACAATCGGATAAAACTGCTTATATTTGCAGCCTCACTTGGTTTTATTCAAGATGCCCTTTTCGATTATTGGGGCTTGAATATGTTTGCCAAAACCTTGTTATGCTTCCTGTTTTTTAATTTTGTAAACCATAGAAAAGAAGGGCGGTTACTGGTTTGGCAAATCTTCTTAGTGTTGGCTACTGCATCCGTTATTCACAATCTTATTTTTCTGGGATTATCCACATTCATAGATGCTTATACCACCGGTTTTATTCCTATAATTTTTGTGCTTCTGAGTAGTTTATATACTGCATTTATCGGTTCTATACTGTTCATCTTTAAAGGAAATTAACGGGCATGAACTCCAGCCAAACAAAACGGACAAAAACATCTATCCGTGCTTTACAGGTTATTATTTTGAGCCTTACACTCACCGTACTTGGCCGTGTCTATTACCTTCAAGTAGTAGATTATGAAGTATATGCCGCACTTGGGCAAGAAAATGCACTACGGCAAGAATATGTGGATCCAGCTCGTGGCCTGATCTATGACCGTAATGGTACCCTGATAGTTGATAACGAGCCTATTTATTCCATCAGCATTACCCCTTCCCTTTTCGACAAAAAGAACATTCCTTTATTAGCTTCTATCCTGCAGGTGCCCGATTCTGTACTTGTAGAAAGAATCAAAAAAGCACAGCATTATTCCTGGTATCGAACATCACGCCTTTTTACAGAGATTGATTTCCCAACCTTTTCCGCCATCCAAGAAAATTTATGGCAACTACCGGGAATTGGTCATCAAATTGAAAGTAAGCGACATTACCCAACCGAAATGCATGCTTCCCACATACTTGGTTATTTGCGTGAGGCTAATGAGCAAGAATATTTAGAGTCTGAGGGGCTCCGATTAGGTGATAAAATCGGGAAAAGCGGTTTAGAAATGGTGTATGAAGATTCGCTCCGTGGTGAAACGGGCGTTCGATATCTACAGGTAAATGCTTTGGGACAAGATATGGGCGAATTTGAAGATAGTAACTTGGAGCGGGAACCGGTTCAGGGAACCGACCTCATTACCACTTTAGACGCCAAGCTTCAGATATTTGCCGAAAAATTAATGGAAGGGAAACGCGGCGCCGTTGTAGCAATGGATCCCCATACAGGAGATATTTTGGCCATGGTTAGCTCCCCCTCTTTCGATCTAAGTAAACTGGCCGGTAGATTAGATCAGGATTACTGGGTAGCTATCAACACTGATTCTACTACGCCGCTATACAACCGAGCCATATCAAGCCGCCAGCCCCCAGGCTCTGCCTTTAAACCCGTAATGGGATTAGTTGGACTTCAG
>JBDNFJ010000012.1:0-6796 GCA_041689895.1 Gracilimonas sp.
GCAGGGATAAAGTTATTTGGAAAGCCAAGCCAGTGGGACCATCTAAATTCATGGCTACCTCAAACTCTCCGGAAGTAGAATTTGAAAAAGTGGACGGAAGCACTCGAATTAAGGTCAAACAAAGTCTTAAAACACTGAACAAGTTATATTTACCTGCAGTAGCTGCTGCTTTTGGCGGTTTTATGCTTTTTGCCTCCGTACTTTTTGATCTGGTAGGAAACGACACTCCGCCCGCAGTGATTTTCTCTGGGCTGATTTTATTGGCTACGGTTTTTTACACCAAATTTGTCAATAACCGAAAACGAAAACGAAAAGAGAATTTACAGGAGCTTACCGAAACACTCCAATCAAAAATAGAGCGGCATTTAAAATCTACTACTCACAGTGTGGATGAAGACACCGGCAGAATCCAGGTTCCAGAAGATGAGTTTAAGTTTGGTAGGGATCAGGAAAAGATTGAGGCAGACAATAAGGGAAAATTGAAGAGCTAAAAGGGTAGCGCCCCTAATCAAATGGCAAACGAAGTTCCGCAGCCACAATTTTCTATCGCATTTGGGTTTTCAAAAGTGAAGCCACGAGCATCCAATCCATCCGGATAATCAATCTGCATTCCTTCGAGATACATGAGATGTTTGGGTGCCACTATAATTTCCACCGCATGACTTTCAAAAATCTTGTCTTCATCGGTGCGGTGATCAAGCCCCAATTTGTAACTTAGTCCCGAACATCCTCCGCCATCAACGGCTACGCGGAGGTATAATTTCTCACCCAGGTCTTGCTGTGCAATAATTTTCTCTACTTGGTGAGCGGCCTTTTCGGTAAGGTACACCGGTTCTCCGGTGAGGCTATCTTTTTTGTACTGCTCAGCATTAGGCGCTGATTCAGATGTATTATCCTTCTCATCCAAGTCGAGGAGCGAGGAAATTACATCGTCTAAATTTTCTTCGTGAACACTCATTTGTTCTGTTTATTTTGAATGGATTTAACTTAGGAAGTTTTTTTGGAAAATGTGTAATGCGTTGTACCGTCTTTCTCAAATAAATCAAGCACTCCTGCACTTGCCAAGTTCACTAAAATCTTAGCTGCTCGGTGAGTGGTAACGTTGATTAAGAGCGAGAACCGTTTAACGGTTATATCACCGTATTCATTCAAAAAACGAAATAATTGTTGCTCCTTTTCTCCATACTGAAAGGTAACACCCTCTTTCGAATCATTCTTTTTTAAGACCTCAATATGTTCATCACTGGCAACGACGCTTTCATCTTCCATCCGCACATAAACCTGACGATATTTTTTACCTTTTACATACACCGGTTTCTTTTTAGCCTCCGGTACTTTCACAATCAAGATATCTCGTTCACCGAGATTCATCAACTCAATATCTATCGGTATTTTCGGGATACATTCTTCTGCTGCTGCCTGATTGAGCCAAAATTCTTCTTCATAAAAACCTTCCACGCCAAGCATATCGCCATTGTCTTCTACGCCAACCAGGATAGTTCCGCCTTTAGTATTGGCGAAAGCTGCCATCTCACGCGCAATTTTTTCGGGAGAGGCTACGCTATGCTTGAATTCCAGAAAGCTGCTTTCTCCGGTTTGAATCAGGTTCTTAAGATCGGTGCGGGTTAGTTTAGATACCGTAACGCTGTTTGAGTACTGTAGATAAAAATCGACCTCATCTTTCATCACGTATAGATTTAAGTTACGGGTTTCGTATTCGTAGGTGCTTATTTACAACACGAAACGCTTACATTACAATTTCATCTTTTGGATCGCGTGTCATTAGCTCATAAAGGGCGTCTTTTGGATCCACATCCTCAAATAATACGCTATAGACAGCATGAGTGATTGGCATTTCCATCTCATTTTTGATAGACCAATCGTACACCGATTTTGCTGTTTTCACACCTTCGGCCACCATATTCATGCTTTTGATAATCTCGTCCAGTTTCTCTCCTTTACCAATGCGAAATCCAACCGAGCGGTTACGGCTATGGGTACTCGTGCAGGTTACAATTAGATCGCCCATGCCTGTAAGCCCAGAGAATGTATCAGAATGAGCACCCAGTAGCGTTCCCATTCTTTTCATTTCGTGAAGCCCACGCGTAATAAGTGCTGCTTTGGCGTTATCGCCCAATTCAGCACCATCCACAATACCGGCTGCAATGGCCATAATGTTTTTCACGGATCCGCCAATCTCTACGCCAATCACATCATTGTTTATATACACCCTGAACATGGGGGTAAGAAAGGTCTGTTGAATAATACGTGCGGTTCGGGTTGAATATGCCGCGGCAACCACGGTAGTGGGCTTAAACAAACTAACTTCTTCGGCATGACTTGGCCCGTATAACACGCCAATATTATCCTCATAAGTAACACCGTCCATCACTTCAACCAGAATCTGAGACATGGTTTTGAACGTTCCATTTTCGATTCCTTTGGCTACCGTAACCAGAACTTCGTTGCCATTTAAACAAGGCTTCAGCTTTTTAGCCACTTCGCGAAGCGCATGCGAAGGCGTTGCAAATACTACTATGTCCTGAGATTTCAGGCATTGCTCCAAATCATGATAAGCTTTGATAGAATCGGGGAGGGTCAAGTCGCTTAGATAGGATGGGTTTATATGCCGCTCGTTAATCTGATTAGCTACCTCAATTTCACGCGCCCATATTTGCACATTATTTCCAGCGGTGTCTAAAACAAGTGCCAATGCGGTTCCAAAACTTCCGGCACCAACAATCGTCACATTTCGTTTCGTCATGTTTACACTTCCGCTAAATTATGCGGCCTCTTTTGGTTTGTCCTTATTCCCGTAGATATTCACTTTGCTCTCACATCCGTCAATGAGCCGTTTGATATTCGTTTTATGTTTGATGATGATGCCAAGCGAAACTAAAGTCGCAAAAATAATAATGCTTCCATCTACGAAGTAACCAAAACCATAACGCATGACCAGTAAACTAATTGGGTAAATAAAGCTTGCGGTTATGGATGCCAGAGAAACATAGCGAGTAGTTAGCGTGATTAATATAAAAATACTAAAAGAGATGCCAATAGAAATTGGCTCAATACCAAACAACATTCCACAAGCGGTTGCTGCCCCTTTGCCTCCTTTGAAGCTTGCGAAGACGGGGAACATGTGTCCTGCGACCGCCATCAATCCACAGGTGATTTTCAGGAAGGCATCTGCTTCCCATCCCGGAGGGGCAATAGGGCCATTCATAATTTCAAACGCATACATGCTCACCCAGTACGATGAGGCAAATCCCTTCATAATATCCAAAATAAAAACCGTTACTCCCGATTTCCAACCCAATACCCGAAACGTATTCGTGGTGCCGGCATTACCGCTGCCATGCTTGCGAATATCGATGCTGTGGAATATCTTGCCAACCCAAAGAGAAGACGGTATGGACCCCAATAAATAACTGATCAGTAAAACTATCAGAAGTGAAACCATAAAACTATTCTTTTCTCAAAGTTACTATAACAAGAGCAAGAATAAAATTGTGAGTTCAATTTTTCCTTCCCAAAATGCGCCCCAGTTTTGCTGTGATGATTTAAACAAACTGGACGTAAATAGCCTTAAACGTGCCGTTCGGCATGATAGGAGGAACGCACGAGGGGGCCACTTTCTACATGTTCGATTCCTAAGCTTTCACCGATTTCTTTGTATTCCGCAAACTGATTAGGGTGCACCCAATCCATCACCGGATGGTGCATTTTTGTGGGCTGCATATACTGCCCGATCGTAAGTACATCTACGCCGTGTTCAACGCAATCTTGCATCAGCTCAATCACTTCCTCCCGCTTTTCGCCCAAGCCAACCATAATACCTGTTTTAGTTCTCAACCCAGCATTTTTTGTACGTTGAAGTAGTTCCAGCGAACGTTCGTAGCGGGCCTGAGGACGTACTCTTCGATATTTGCTTGGAACAGTTTCAAGATTGTGGCTTAGCACATTCGGTGGAGTATCCAATACAATTTGTAAGGCGGCATCCCACTCTCCCCGGAAATCAGGAATTAGCGACTCGATAGTTACCCCCGCAATAGCTTTGCGAATTTCTTTATGGCATTCCGCAAAAATGGGAGCTCCCCCATCTTTTCTTTCATCACGGTTTACGGAGGTGAGCACCACGTGTTTTAATTTCATTTTGGCGGCAGCATCTGCTACTCGGCGCGGTTCATCCCAGTCCAGGTCCTGTGGTGGTCGGCCGGTTTTGATGGCACAAAAGGCGCATGAACGCGTGCAAACATCACCAAGAATCATGAACGTGGCGGTTCCGGCTCCCCAGCATTCTCCCATATTGGGGCAGCGGGCTTCTGAGCAAACCGTGTTCAAATTATTTTCTCTGATAGTATCTGAAACCTCTTTGAATTTCTCTCCGGAAGGAAGCTTCACGCGGAGCCATTCGGGACGGCGATTCTGGGATGGTTTATCTACAACTTGGAGTTCTTTAATCATAGTGCCTTTTTTTAATAATAATTCAGCCTGTCATGTATAGTTGCGCGCAGGGTGGAATGTGTGCTGCATTTGGTGATCTTTATCATTCAAAGTAAATACCCATATAGCGGATGTTTTATTAAAAATGGTTGGGAATCTTTCCAACTACTGCCTCCTAATGATCATTCCTTCTTTGAAATTACAAAATATTATGTTCCATTTCTTGCAAGGATCCCTTGGGGGTGATAGATACCTCAAATACATTTTGAAAGTGAAAAGCGATTCGTTCTTTAACGGTCTCTATATCCACTTCTTTGCCGGTTAGTTTTTGCAAGCTGGTGGTAGATTTACCCTCAATTCCACAGGGAATAATATGGTTAAAATATCTTAAGTCGGTATTTACATTGAGAGCAAACCCATGCATAGTCACCCAACGGGAACAGCGAATGCCCATAGCACACACTTTTTCGTTCTGCACCCAAACGCCGGTTGCTCCCTCAATGCGATGGGCTTTTAACCCAAAATCGGCACATACACGAATCACAACTTCTTCCAGATAGCGCAGGTATTTGTGCACGTCCGTAAAATGGCGGTCTAAATCTAAAATGGGATAGCCTACAATTTGGCCGGGACCGTGGTAGGTAATGTCCCCTCCACGATCAATCTCCACGAATTCGGCATCCAGCAGCTCAAGTTCGTTTAGTGAACGTAGCAGGTGTTTTTTCTTACCATTTTTGCCCAGCGTATATACGTGTGGGTGTTCCACAAAAAGCAAGACATCATTCTGGCGTGTGCCTTCGAACGCTCCTTTTTGCTCTGCTCGTTTTTCATCTATAATGCGCTGCTGCACAACGTGCTGCAAATCCCATATCGGTTGATAGGGAGCTTGGTGTAAATCGTAAAGTTCTACATTGTTTGTGGGCATTTTTCAGGATGAAAATCGAGCGAATCAAAGCACACCTAAATGGAGGTGCAATAAATTTAACACTTCAATTTAAAACAAAAATGGCTCCTTGAGGAGCCATTTTTACTCAATATTGTGTAATGGATTAAGACTCTTTTTGAATTCTATTCGTGAATAAGTTTAATGCAGCCTTTTCGGCTATTTCTTGGGCGATAAAAATTTGCTCATCTTTTTCCGCAGGCCAGTTTTCTATATTAACATGGTTTGGAGGAGGTTCAGACTTTATAACGCTTAGTTTGTGAGCGCTATAATCTTCTACTATATTTAAAGCGTATCCGTGGATGTTAACGTTAGGTCTTTTGCTATGGACGTGTTTCAATGCGATATTTCTCAGTCTGTCATTATTATTATTATCAGTATAAAAAACGGATAATTGGCCATTAGGCGCTGGCAAAAATGCTCTGTACTTTACTCTTTGATCAGATTTTGCATGGAAGCTCGAGGAAGTCAGAAACAGGGAGAGGCTATCGTGCGAAGAAAACGGCTGTGGTAGATTACTTTGAAGCAAGCTCTTTAATCTTCGCCAAAATTGATTCAGGTATGGCATCTCCATAATATTCTTTTCCGTAATTTTTTCTTAGCCCGAAACGATAAGCGTACGCAAGTTCGTCATCTGAGCCAATACTTATTGTAAGCATAAATCCCTTTTTTTTGTACCAATCAAATGCGACTTCACCATCAGGGTGAACTGAAATTTCAGGTATTTCCACGTCTAATGGTAAACGATTAATGAATTTTTTAGCACCGAGATATGATTCCGCATTTATTCCTTTTGCGCCATAGCCATCCCAATCATCAATAGAAGCATCAAGTGCTATTTCATTAAGCTCAGACAATGCTTCGTTAACTGAAAAGCCGAAAGATGCATTGTCCTCTTTTACATCTGCTCGAATAATTTTTAAGAGGTTTGAAATCTGTTCTGCATATTCGCTTATGCCTTCGCCGCTTTGGTCAAAATTCCAAATACTTCCAGAACCACTATTTTTAAAGGCTAATGTACTCATTTGTAGGTATTTATGGCATTCTCAGTTAAGCTACTAAAAAATAATTTATTCTTCATGTCATGAAGATCCTCAAAGTCTTCCCAAAAAGTATCTTTCTCTAAGTCAAACTGCTTACTTTTAAACGCATCTATATCAATTATAATTGCAATACCCTTTTCTTTAGGTTCAAATGCTTGGGTTAAATGAACATTAATATTTTGATTGGGTTCCACAAAAGTATCTCTGCTCAATGAATTTGAGAAAAAAAGAGTAGCCTTTAATGGATTTTTAGGAGGGTTTTGTAAATAATCATCTAAGTTGGAATTGGGAGAAAGCGTGATATTGTTTATATATCTGGTTGCTATCCTTGTTACAAATGAGGGATTCGAAATTTCTTTATATA
>JBDNFJ010000013.1:0-2314 GCA_041689895.1 Gracilimonas sp.
ACCTTTATCACTTATTTATTTTATGAACCGAACGAAAGATTCTTCCACCTCTTTGCGTATTGCAATCCAAAAAAGCGGTCGTTTGACCGACAAAACCGTAAACCTGCTGCACGGAATTGGCATTAATTTCGATAATTACAAACGAAATCTAATGGTAAAAACCCGTAATTTTGATTTGGAATTATTGCTTCTGAGAGATGATGATATTCCCGAATATGTACAAGATGGCGTGTGCGATCTTGGCTTTGTAGGAGCTAATGTAACGTACGAAACGGGAGCAGATGTAACTGTGGTGAGAGGGTTGGATTATGGAAGATGTCATCTCTCGCTGGCTGCTCCTAAAAATGGAAGCATCAAAAAGCCGGAAGATTTTGAAGGAAAAAAGGTAGCTACCAGCTATCCAAATCTCACCAAAAAATTCTTCAGTGATAAAAATATTGACATACAAATCGTAGAAATATCGGGTGCGGTCGAAATTGCACCTCAGCTTGAAATAGCCGATGCTATTGTAGATTTGGTTTCAACCGGAGGCACGCTCCGCGCCAATGGACTCGTGGAGCTGGATACCATTCTTGAATCTGAAACACAGCTCATTCAAACCAATAAGGAGCTTTCGACCGGTAAGCAAAAGCTGATCGAAAAATTCTTGATTCGTATGGATGGCTATCAACAGGCCGGGAAAAGCCGATATATCATGATGAACGCCAAGAGCTCGGATGTTGAAAGCATTAAAAAAATTATACCATCTATGAAAAGCCCAACCGTAATGCCCCTCGCCGAAAATGATATGGTTGCCATTCATACGGTGATTCCACTAAACAAATTCTGGTCAGTGATGGAAGACTTGAAAGAAGCCGGTGCTTCCGACATTGTAATGTTGCCCATTGAAAGTATGATTTTGTAAGAAAACCGGAAATAGATGCGTACTCTGAAAATTCACAACTCATGAAAACCTATACGTTCTCCAAACTTTCTGCGGCTGAGATTAAAAGGCTGATGAAACGACCAAAGATTGATTTTGATTCCATCTTTAAAACTGTTCAGCCTATTCTGGATGAAGTGGAAAAGCAGGGTGATTCCGCCGTACAGTATTTCACTAAGAAATTTGACGGGGTTGAAGTCAATCCCATTGCCTTCAACCCAAAAGGAATGGAAGTATCTTTTTCAACAGAAGTAAAAGAAGCCATTGATACAGCCTTTGATAATATATTTCGATTTCATAAAGCACAACTTCCGCAACCATTAAAAGTGGAAACTATGCCGGGCGTACGTTGCATGAAAGTTGCTCGACCGATAGAGCGAGTCGGATTGTATGTGCCGGGCGGAACGGCCATTTTGCCATCTACGGCCATGATGTTGACCATTCCTTCTTTGTTGGCGGGATGTAAAACAAAAGTACTTGCAACGCCCCCGAAAAAGGACGGAACTATAGCTCCTGAAATTCTATATATCGCACAAAAAGCCCAAGTAGATAAAATTCTACTTGCCGGCGGAGCACAGGCGATTGCAGCGATGGCTTTTGGGACACAATCGGTTCCTAAAGTGGATAAAATATTTGGACCTGGAAATCAGTTTGTGACTGCAGCAAAAATGCTTCTGCAAAATTCTGAAGCTCAAATTAGCATAGATATGCCAGCCGGTCCTTCCGAAGTGTTGGTGATTGCAGACAAGCATGCTAATCCCGCCTATGTAGCCGCCGATTTGCTTTCTCAGGCTGAGCACGGAAAAGATAGTCAGGTGGTGTTGGTGGCGATGTCGGGCTTTGAATTGGAAGTGCTTGAAACAGAATTACGGACTCAATTAAATGTACTTCCTCGTAAGGAAATAGCTGAGCAGGCTTTGCAGCATAGTTTTACGATTAAAGTGGATACGCTTGAACAGGCGTTCACTTTCTCTAATGAATATGCCCCCGAACATTTAATTGTGAATATGCGTGATGCTGAACATCATACCGATAAAATAAATAATGCAGGATCGGTGTTTTTAGGATCGTTAACGCCCGAAAGTGTAGGTGATTATGCTTCGGGAACCAATCACACCCTACCTACTTATGGATATGCGAGAATGTATAGTGGGGTGAATGTGGCAGCTTTTCAGAAATCAGTGACCATGCAGTCAATGAGTAAAGAAGGGCTAAAAAATATCGGCTCTACTGTGGAAGTATTAGCCGAACTGGAAGGATTACAGGCCCATAAAAATGCGGTAAGCCTCCGGCTAAAAGATATAGAATAATGAAGGAAAAGCATCCGTTCTGTATCTATTGTGAATATTTGAAATTAATAAATTGAAAAGATGAAGAAGAAAGTTGATATAC
>JBDNFJ010000014.1:0-2071 GCA_041689895.1 Gracilimonas sp.
CCCAGCTGAATGGAAAATTTCGAAAGGGTGCTCAGGCTGTTGCCATACAAATCATACACTTTGTATTCGAAAAGCAGCTCGGCATCCATAAAACTGAGAATACCTTTTACTCCTTTTGTGTGAGAGCGTTTGTGTTCTAATTCAAAAATTGAATAATGATAAGGGATGCTCATACGTTAATCTTCCAATTCATTTAGCTTCCTCTCAGAAAGCTTCAGGTTTAGATTTGAGGATATATTTGCCGCCAGCCCCATATGTTTTCGCTTCACTTTTAGCACACGTTCCGTGAGGTCTTTTCCGGGAAGGTCTTCAAAAGTTCGAGCGTTTTTGCCGTGCAAAACCAACTTCGCATTAAACCACCCTTTTTTAAACTCCAGCAATTCTAAACCCGAAAGTGCAATGGTTGCAGTTTTCAATTCAGATTGATACGCTTCCACAACCGCATCCTTTTTCTGGAATTCAAAGACCAGAATCTCGCCTTCCACGCGCAGAATTCCTTCCACTTTCATGAACCCGCCGTTTAAATTATCAATTGAAAAAGGGAGACTTCTCATATTTATCACTGATTCTTATAGAGTTAACGCTTGAATAAATAATGTATAAAAAAGTACAAAAAATCTGTAAGGAGTGCGCATCTCATCGCTCTTACTACACAACTAACGAGAGAAACTAATCATTGCCTTGGGGGTGTGCCTCACCCCCATTGTCCTTCCAGGGATAAGAGGTGGAATACCCTTTTATTCCATTTTTTTTATTTTTCACGAACTAAGATAGCTGATTTAGTTACCCAAAGGAATTATTCCCTTCCATGAGAGTATATTTAACACTCATATCATGTTTGCTCCCGGTTATTGCACTTAGTCAATCTGCCAACTTTCAGGATGATTTCTCCGATCATGATATTTCTGACTGGAGCGGAACATCCGGGGATTTCATTTTTGTAGAGGAAGATGGAAACACGCTGCTTCAACAAAACGCCACAGATGGCGGCATCTCATATCTAAGTATTGCCTCTACTAACACAATTGGGTATTGGGAGTTCTTTATACGATTAGATGGCTTCCCTCCCTCCGATGGTAACAAAGCGGAGATTTATTTGATGAGTGACACCCAAGACCTCACGGGCTCGCTAAATGGCTACAAATTACGGGCCGGCGAGAATGGAACCGGTGATGTATTTCGGCTTTTCAAAATCACGGCTGGAGCCGAAGATGGAGAGATTATCACTGGGACCACAGATATCAGTTCAGGCGGAGATTTTCGGGTTAAGGTTACGCGCAATGCTGCCGGAAACTGGACGCTGAGGGTGGCTCAAGGCTATGCCGGTGCCCTTAGTGCAGGAGGCAGCGGAGCCGACAATTCCTACACCACAGCCTCCTATTTTGGCTTCAAAAATACCTACTCATCCACCCGCTCCAATAAATATTTCTTTGATTTTAAAATTGATATTCCACCTCTGAAAGTTCAAGAAATTTCCTCCAAAAATCTTACGGATATCGATGTGATTTTTTCGCGTGATATTGATTTTAGCTCGGCTCAACCTTCAGATTTCATCTTAAATCCCGGAGGTATTAATCCACAATCCATAGCCCAGCAGAATAGTGAAACGGCTCGCATTTCTTTTGCAAGTACCATCTCCAGCGGTGCTAATTCCTTAACCGTTAAAAATATCAAGGATGCTACAAACCAATCGGTTCTGGCTGATACCAGCCTTTCCTTTTTTGTATATGATGTTTTCCAAAAGGGTGATCTTATTATCAATGAGTTTTTGAAAGATCCGCCCACCGGAGCCGTAGAATATGTGGAGCTTAAAAATACTTCTTCCAAATTCTTGAATCTCGAAAATTGGCAACTTGGTGATAATAGCTCTTTTTCTACGCTTTCCAACGCCGACTTTACCCTGCTTCCCGACAGCTTTGTGGTTGTTTCATCTGATACTACCGCCCTGCATTCTTTTTATGGAACCGCATATTATCTGGAAACTTCCCTACCCGCTTTGAATAATGGAGAAGATCAAATTCGTTTGATTGCTGCAGATGGAATTACTGCAGATTCTCTACAATATGATGCA
>JBDNFJ010000015.1:0-21482 GCA_041689895.1 Gracilimonas sp.
CAGCGGCCACATTGAGTTTGCCCGACTCAATTAAATCCACTATTTGTTTCTTTAAAGTAGGTGAAAATTGGCGTTGTTGCCTTAGGTATCTTTTTGACATTTTATCATTCCTTTTGAAGTTGAAAAGTGTCAACCTATATCGGGCACTTACATTCTATCAATCCTACATCTAAATCCTTAATTTCACCGCCTCAACAAACATCAGTTCAACAATGGATATAGAAGAAAAATTAAAGCAAATTAAGTCTCGATTCGAAGAAGTAAATACGGCGATGAGCGATCCCGCTGTGTTTGATGACCCGGATAAATATACTGCGCTCACCAAAGAACGTAGCGATCTGGAAGAATTGGTGCAAGATTATGATACCTGGCAAGATCTGAAAAATCGTCAGAAAGGCAATAATGAACTTATTGAGCTGAATGAGGATGCTGAAATCACAGAAATGGCTCGTGAAGAAAATGCGGAGATTAAGCAAGGGTTCATAGACTTGGAAGACGCTATCAAAATGAAGCTTATCCCGAAAGATCCGGAGGATTCTAAGAATGCAATCGTAGAAGTGCGTGCCGGAACCGGAGGGGATGAAGCCGCTATTTTTGCGGGCGACTTGTTCGAAATGTATCGACGATATGCGGATAAACAAGGATGGAAAATGAGCATTTTAAGCATTAATCATTCCGAAAAAGGCGGGTATAAAGAGATTATATTTTCGTTGGAAGGACATGAAGTGTTCGGAAAGATGAAGTATGAGAGTGGCGTACATCGTGTGCAGCGTGTTCCTGAGACCGAAAGTCAGGGGCGTGTGCATACCTCGGCTGCAACTGTAGCCGTATTACCGGAGGTGGAAGATGTGGATATTGAAATCAATATGGGCGACGTGCGCGTAGATACCTTTAGAGCAAGTGGCGCCGGGGGGCAGCACGTAAACAAAACGGATTCGGCTATCCGCCTAACGCACGAGCCTACCGGAATTGTGGTAGAATGCCAGGAAGAACGATCTCAGCATCAAAATAAAGATAAAGCAATGACGATGCTGCGTGCAAGAATGTACGATATGGAACTGGAGCAAAAACAGAAGGAGAGAGCTGCAGAACGCAAGAGTCAGGTTTCCACAGGCGACCGTTCGGCCAAAATTCGTACCTACAATTTTCCACAAGGCAGATTTACCGATCATCGCATAAACCTCACTCTTTATGATTTAGATAATATTATGAAGGGTGGAATTGATGATGCCATTGAATCGCTACGCGTGCAGGAGAATCTCGAAAAGCTAAACGCGTTGGCGGAAGAGTAAAATTAAAAAGCTCGTTCCTGCTAAAAGAACGAGCTTTTCTTTAAATGATACTAACTTGGTGTTAGAACGAAGGGGAGGCCGCAAGTAAATCCTGGCTTGCTTCGTTTTCAAATTGTTTAAAGTTCTCGATAAACATTTTGGCTAACTCGCGCGCTTTGTCATCAAAAGCATTTTTATCCATCCAAGTATTTCGTGGAACCAATACCTCATTAGGTATGCCATCTACAGATAGAGGCACTTTAACGCCAAAGATTGGGTCGCTCTGAAAATCTACCTCATCCAGCTTTCCGGCAATAGCTTCACTCAGCATTTTGCGCGTATATTTTAACTTTATGCGATGTCCTTCGCCATAAGGGCCGCCGGTCCAACCGGTATTTACCATCCAGACGTTTGCGTCGTGCAAGCGAATTTTACCGGCCAAAAGTTCAGCATACACCGTTGGATGTAAAGGCATAAAGGGTGCCCCAAAGCAGGCAGAAAACGTGGCTTGTGGTTCTGTAACTCCACGTTCTGTTCCTGCCACTTTTGCCGTGTATCCACTAATGAAATGATACATGGTTTGCTGTGGGTTCAACTTGGCAATAGGAGGTAAAACTCCAAAAGCATCACAGGTTAAAAAGATAACGTTTTTAGGATGCCCACCTTTTCCTGTTTTGCTGGCGTTGGGAATAAAATTCATTGGATACGAACAGCGCGTGTTCTGCGTGAGGCTGACGTCTTCAAAAACCGGTTTTCTGTTTTCATCCAGCACTACATTCTCGAGGATGGTACCCGGCATTTGGGTTGTAGCGTAAATAAGGGGTTCATTTTCTTTCGAAAGATTGATGGTTTTGGCATAGCATCCACCTTCAAAATTAAAGGTACCCTCATCACTCCAGCCGTGCTCATCGTCCCCAATCAAGGTTTTTTTAGCATCGGCAGAAAGGGTGGTTTTACCGGTTCCGGACAGCCCAAAAAAGATAGCTGTTTTCCCGTTTTCATCATGATTAGCGGAGCAGTGCATAGCCATCACGCCTTTTTTCGGTAGCAGGTAATTCATTACAGAGAAAACACCTTTTTTCACCTCACCGGAATACAGCGTGCCACCAATAAGTATAATTTTTTTATCAAAGTTACAAAGGATGAAGGTGCTGGATCTGGTTCCGTCTTTTTCAGGATCTGCTTTGAGATGGGGCGCTGCTAAAACCGTAAATTCTGGTTCATGCACTTTCAACTCATCAACAGAAGGACGAATAAACATGTTATGCGAAAATAGGCCATGATATGCGGCTTCACTAACCACGCGAATATTTAGTCGATTGGCTTCATCTGCGCCACAAAAAAGATCTTTTACAAAAAGGTCTTTCTGTTTTAAATAATCAACGGTTTTTTTATAAAGTTTCTCAAAAACTTCTTTCGAAATAGACTGGTTTACTTCACCCCAATCAATATCGTTGTGAATGGAGGGTTGATCTACAATAAATTTGTCTTTGGGAGAACGCCCGGTAAATTCTCCGGTAAGCACTCTTAAGGCATGATCTTTGGTAAGAATGGCTTCGTGTCTGAGGATGGCTTGTTCGTATAATTCAGCCGGAGATAGGTTCCAAAATACGTTTTCATGTTCGCCCAAACCCAAGTAATCGAGTCCGGTTTTACTTTTAGGATGCGATTTATAATCTACGCTCATTGTTAACTTTTGATTAAGTTTTTTGAAGACCTAAAGATACGGATTACAATATTTAATTTTAACCCTTAATCTCTGTTTAGCTAAATTATGAAAGCTTTAACGATATTCCATGGAAGCGCTTTTCTATCTAATGTAAGCCCATTATTTCCCCTAAATAAGCATGATGATATTGGAATAATGGTGAAAAATGAAAGCTTTAAATTTTCAAGTATTTTAAATATTGGAGTGCCAAACCGGCTATGGAAAGAAAGCGATGATTTTGGAGCTTCTGTTTTATACTGGCTTTTTTTGAGTTATTAATGGTTGGTAGCTTTTTTAAAGAGCGCTTGTAATCCCGAGTCGTTCTTTAATACATCAGAAGAATCTATTTTAGCTTTGAGTTTGGAGAAAACAGCATTTGCTTTATCCTTTTTGCCAAGTTCGAGGAGGCATTCCCCAAACTTGATCTCGCATTGCGCAGAAGTGATTTTGAAATAGGGGTGGCTTAATTGATCATAGTAGGTTGAGGCTTTAGCATAGCGTTCGGATGCATTTTGAAAATCTTTCATACGATACAAATTGAGAGCCGAAAGCATGTTGAATCTTGCAAAATCCCTTGTACTCGAGCTGCGATCGTTAAGTATAATATCCCCTGCCTTTTTGAAATAAATTGCCGCATTATTTAAGTCACCCATTTCCGATAACAGTTGGGCGTAATTCTGGTACATGGTTCCCACATAGTTGTGATTGGGGCCATAAATCTCCAGATACAAGGCAAGTGCTTCTTCCCGCAACTTCTTTGACTTCTCATATTCTTTCATTTTAAAATAAATGGTAGCAAGATGCCCTTTCGATATAGCTATATTTGGATGGTGTTCCCCAAAAATCTGAGTATCCATTTCTAAGGCTTTTTGGTACAGTGAATCAGCCTGTTTCAGATTACCGAACGTTTCTTCCAAAACGCCCAAGTTGGTTAAGGTTGCGGAATAGTTTGGATGCCCTTTAGCACCATAAACCGAATCTTTTATAGCTAAAGATCGGCTATAATAACTGCGGGCCTCCTCGTAACGAGCCTGCGTCATGCTATATAATCCAAGATCATTTAAAACGCTGGCCGTAATTACATCCTGCTCTCCATTCACTCTTTTGCTCACATTAAGGGCTAATAAAAGCAGAGAATCTCCTTTTTGAGGATTTTTATTTCTGTATTGGGCACGAGCTACGTTTCTTAATTCACTAATATAATTGTTGGAATCAGGCTTGGGTTGAGATTGAATATTTTCCAGAGATCGCTGGAAATAATATCGCGAAGAATCATAATTTCCCAACTTCTCTTCCGAAAACCCGAGATTATCATAAAGTTCACCGAAAAGTGCATTCGACTCCGGAAGTTTACCATTAATAATAGTTGATGCTTTTTTAAAATAATTTTTACCTGTGACAAAATTACCCATTTCATGCTCAATACTGCCAATTCGCATCAGGCTTTTGGCCTCATTTATCGACTGTTTTCCAAAATATTTAAGGCTAATATCGAGGCTTTTATCTGCTAGTTTTCTGGCCTCATCATATTGGGTAATATTCTGATAAATATTGGAGAGAACGAGCAACAGCTCTATACGAACATCCGGTTCAATATTATTAGTTACAATTTTTTGTGTACCCACTTCTAAAAGATCAGTAAGTGTTACTGAACTACCTTTGGAGGAAATGGGATCATTTGCTTTAAAGATATCTAACAGTAGATTTTTAACAACTAAGGCACGTTGTGTTTCTGTTTGGGCAATATCCTTTTCTTTGGTGATTCGAATAGTGTGGAAAATAGTTAATGCAATGAGTAATCCAACGAAGACAGTTGCTATTACTAAACCCTGTTTATGACGCTGGATGAATTTGTGGGATCGATATCTGAATGAACCATCACGTGCAGAAACTGGAAGCCCATATTTGTAATTATCTAAATCTTTTAAAAATTCGTTAGCCACTCGGTAGCGAGCTTCTGGTTCTTTCCGAATTGATTTCAGGATGATGGCATCCAGATCGCCTTTTAACTGTCGCTTTACCCGCGCATTCTTAACATTATCACTTGGTTTTGCAGGCTCCTTGTAAATAATAGCTTGTTCTATTTCATATTGGGTAAGGTCGCCAAATGCGATAGGCTCGGCTTCCGTTAAAAGCATATAAAATACTATTCCAAGAGAATAGAGATCGGTGGCCGTGGTGATACTTTCTTGTTTTATTTGCTCAGGAGCGGCATATCGCGGGGTTAGTAAACGCGAGCCGGTTTTAGTGATCATCGAATCTTCTTCATCTTCCAAGAGTTTAGAAATCCCGAAATCCAATATTTTCACCCTCCCAGAGGTATCAATCAAAATGTTATCGGGTTTGAGATCACGATGAATGGTTAGATTTTCATGAGCATTCCGTACGGCCTCCAATGCCTGCTTAAAGAGGCCGGTTTTTTGGGAAATTGTACAGTTATGAATCTTGCAATATTTCGTGATGGCTATTCCTTCCACATATTCCATAATGATATATGGAAAGCCATCGCGGGTAATTCCACCATCATATAGCTGGGCAATACCTGGATGATTGAGTTTTGCCAGAATACGTTGCTCTCGTTTAAAGCGGCGAATATTTTCTTCGGTTGCCCTTCCTTGTCGAATAATTTTTATCGCTACCTGGCGAGAGAAGTCCCCTGTTCGCTCAGCCAGATAAACCAAGCCCATTCCGCCCTCGCCAATCCTTTCTTTGATTGTGTAAGCTCCAATCTTAGAACCTACCAGAGCATCATTTAAAGAAAGGGTATTCAGGCCTTCTGAGAGGTTTTGATAAATATCTTGCTTATACGTTTGTGCGTTTTCGAGCCATCCCTCAGAAGTTGAGATAGAATGTAGAAGCTCAAGGATTTCATTTTTTAATGCATTATCATTTTCGCATTCTTTATCCAAAAATGCCTGTCGTTCCTGTTCAGGCAAGTCCAGTGCTTTATCCAACAAACGTTCAATTTGCTCCCAGCTGATTTCACTCATAAATGGAAATTAAGGTTCAGTACCAACACTTTGGTTTTTTTATACCATACGCAACGAGGAGGAGAAAATGTCCAGTTTAGGCTATGTTATTCCACCTTAAACCTTCCTTTGAGTTCTTTATAAAGCCAACCCCGTGCTTTTAGCCAATCTCTTTTAACAGTACTTTTTGAAACGCCAAGTGCGTCTGCGGTATCGTCGATACTCATCTCCCCAAAAAATCGCATTTCAACCACTTGTGCTAACCGCTCATTAAGTTCTTCAAGTTCATTTAAAGCAATATCAATATTAATAAGTTCTTTCGCTTTTTGCTGCTGGTTGTTGAATACTTCGTCAATAAAAGTTAGGTCTTTCTGGTTACCTCCTCTTTTTTGAGCATTCTTTTTGCGAGCGTGATCGATTAAAATCTGCCGCATACACTTGGATGCAATAGCTAAAAAATGACCTTTATCAGAGAAATTTATTTTTGTTTGATCAATCATCTTCAAATAGGCTTCATGTACCAACTCGGTTTTAGACAAGGTGTGATCGGCAGACTGCCCCCTCATCTGCCCATAGGCAAGCTGTTTCAACTCACCATAAATGAGTGGATATAATTCCTCATAAACTTTATTCTCTCCCGACTTTAGACGTACTAAAAGTTGGGTAACATCTGATTTTTCCATCTTTAGAATCTAATTACAGCTTAATGACCTTTTTTGCTGAAAAACTGCGTAGGTAAATATTAGAGCTCGAAGGACAGGTATATAAACAAACTTCAAGTTGATATCAATATGTGTTTGAGGTTCTACGAGATTTTACCGAATTATTTAAAGACCGACGCGTACATGTGTAGTAGCGGGTTTGCGTTTTTGGAATAATATATGCCATTGTATTACAAGGTTTGGGCTAAGGGGCATAGCAGAAGGAATTTTTCTTTCTGCTATTTTTATCCATTCTTTTTGGTGATTACTTTCCATAATTTAACACCTCACAAATTCAGCATAAATTATGGGAAAAGAGATGGTTAGTTTAGGCCTGATACAAACAACTTGCTCCGCTAATCCGCAGGATAATCTATATAGACAAATGGGATTGATTCGTGATGCGGCCGAAATGGGAGCACAAATAGTATGCCTCCAAGAGCTGTTCAACACCTTATATTTTTGTGTAGATTATAACGATGAGTATTTTGACTGGGCTGAACCATTAGACGGCACACTGGTGCAAAGTTTGCAAGCACTTGCTAAAGAACTGGAGATTGTAATTATCGCTCCATTTTTTGAAAAGAGAGCCAAAGGGGTTTATCATAATTCATTAGTAGTTATAAATGCTGATGGAGAGCTGTTGGGCAGTTACCGTAAATTGCATATTCCGGATGATCCCGGTTTTTATGAAAAATATTACTTCACTCCGGGCGATGAAACATCCGGCTTTAAGGTGTTCGATACTAAATTCGGGAAAATTGGCACGTTGATTTGCTGGGATCAATGGTATCCAGAGGCGGCACGTATTACAGCCCTAAAAGGTGCGGATATTATATTCTATCCAACCGCCATAGGAACGTTAGCCAATGAGGGCAAGAAAGATCAAAAAGAGTATCAGGATGCTTGGGAAACTATTCAACGCAGTCATGCCATTGCGAACGGCTGTTTTGTGGCATCGGTGAATCGTGTAGGCAAAGAATCGGGCTCCAAATTTTGGGGAGGCTCATTTGTAACCGGCCCATTTGGACAGATATTGAAAAAAGCAGGAAGTAAAGAAGAGATTTTAGTTACCGAAATAGATCTCTCTGCTATTGAAAAACAGCGCAAAACCTGGCCTTTTTTCCGTGACCGAAGAATTGACCTCTATAAGCCTATACTCAAAAGGGTAGATGATTAAATGAGTGGAAACGATAAGTTTATAATGCCGCCAGAATGGTACCGGCATTCGGGAACCCAGTTGCATTGGCCTTCTAATTCTCATACGTGGCCGGGCGAGCGATTGGAGCGTGTAGAAGAAGTATATTGCAAAATTATAGTAGAACTACATTTTTTTGAGCCCATTCATTTATTTGTAGAGAACCTGGATATTCGAAATAGGGTGATGCAGAAATTATCTCTGAGGGCGGTAGATTTAGGTTGTATTATCATTCATCAACAAAAAATTAATGATGTGTGGGCCAGAGATTGTGGGCCTATTTTTGTAAAAGCAGGGGCTGAGTTTGTGATTACCGATTGGGGGTATAATGCTTGGGGGGAGAAATATCCGCCATGGGAAGATGATAACTACTTACCTCAGTTTGTTTCACAAAAATTTGGCATTCGAACGGTGCAACCTGGAATAATAATGGAGGGTGGTTCCATTGATGTAAATGGGGCAGGAGCATTATTAACCACAGAGTCTGTATTGCTAAACAAAAACAGAAACCCGGAGTTATCTAAAGCGCAGATTGAACAAAAGCTCGAGAAATATCTGGGTATTGAGCAAGTGATCTGGCTAAAGAGTGGACTGGCCGGGGATGATACTGATGGCCATATTGACGATGTTACCCGTTGGCTGAATGAAGATACTGTTGTCACTATGATTTGCGAGGATGAATCAGATATTAACTATGAGGCCTTGCAAGAGAATCTGGAAATTCTAAAATCTACTCGGTTGAAAAATGGAAAGCGGCTACATATAGAGACACTTCCTCTACCTAACACAAAAATTGAAGGTACAACGGTAGATGGATCAGAATATGTGCCTGCAAGTTATGCGAATTTCTACATAGCAAATGGTGTGATATTGCTGCCACTTTATGACGAGCGATATGATGAACAGGCTAAACAGTTATTTCAAAAATATTTCCCAAAACGGAAGGTCATTGGAATTGATTGTGCCGATTTGGTGTGGGGACAAGGCTCCATCCATTGCATCACTCAGCAGTGGTATGGGGTTTAGAATGGCGTTGCAACTCCGCTAATTCACTCAAGCTTCGGCTTTGGAAAAGTTCATTGTTTTCTCGAACCTTCTTACGATTATCATCCAAAAGATAGGAGGCAAGAAAAACCATCCACTGTCATTCCTGCAAAGGCGGGAATCTAAATGAATGATATAGCTTACTCTTTTTATGAGTATAAAAACTTAGTAAGAAATCTATACTGCCCCGTGCGTTCTCGATAAAATATACTATGATTCGGGAATCAGCAAAAAACTACTTTAATTGCTCTGGCGAAATTCTTGTTGGAGTTGCTTTACCTGAAATAATAACTTCCGCCGCTCTGGCAATGGCCTGAATAGTATGTGTAGTATGGGCGATATTCAGCGTGTTAAATTCATCACTAACCTTATGATAATCCTGATCTACATCAATGGGTGTTGTGCTGATGGAGTGAGCCGGAACGCCGTGCCTTGCAAGAGTGGCATTATCGGAACGGAAAAATAAGCGCTGATTTGGGTAGGGATCGGGATAGAATACAAAAGAGGAATCTTTCACACTATTTTGAAGAATCTTTCCAAAATCAGTGTAATCAAAACCGGTTATCCAGGCGGTATTAGGGCCTTCTACAGCAGGTTTCCCGATCATCTCAATATTAAACATGGCAGTGATATTATCGGGATTTGTGTGGGTAGAGAAGTACTGCGAGCCGTACCCTCCGACTTCTTCGGCCGTAAATGCTACAAAATATAAGGTGCGGGTGGGCTTTTCTCGGCTTTCAAAATAGCGAGCTAATTCTATGACACCGGCTACGCCTGAGGCGTCGTCATTTGCCCCGTTAGCGATAGAATCTCCTTCGGTTGGTGCAATCACTCCGAGGTGATCGTAATGCGCGGAGAAAAGCACGAATTCATCTTTGCGCTCTCCTTCGATCATTCCCCCCACATTGAAAAGGCCGATTTTTTCAATTTTATTTTTGAAGTGAATATCAAAAGACCGGATTTTTTTGTCCTGGAGGATGAAAACATCATTGGGTTTATCATCAAGTTTAAGCGTTCGGTTTGTACGGGTAAGGTAACTTCGGTAGCGATGGAATAAATTGGAGTGTGTGCTGCTTACCACGATGAGTGAGGAGCGATCATCGGAGGTAAATTTCTTGAAAGCGTCCCGATATTCATCGGAATCAGATATATACTGGATGTCTCGTTTGTCATTATTCCAGTTTAGCGACTCTTTGTCGATAAGCCCGAAGTAGTATTCAGGGTCTAATTTTTTGTTGTTTATCACCACGGTGGCTTCTTCAGGCTCAATGGAGTATAAGGTGAAATTCTGGCGATAATCTTGCTCCCCAAGAAGTGGTTGCAATCCAATAGAGCGGAATTCTCCCGAGATAAAATCTGCGGCATCTCCAATTTCTTTTCGGAAAGCACTACGCCCTTTCATTTCATCTGAACTGAGCGTTTTAATGATTTTAGCAACGTTCTTTTCAGAGATGTCAACATCTTTTTTACAGGAAGAGAATAGCAAACTTAAAATCGCTAAAGAAAGGACCAGTGTGGAAGTACGAAACATAAAATTAGGAATTATTTTGCAAATAACACTTTTAATGACACCCCATTTTACACACTCTTTTGTAACCTATTTGAAAAAAGATGCTATAGTAGCGTAAAGCTGTGTAAAATTATGGGAACCATTCATTTAATTTTGTGTGCACCAGGCTGATAGATACCGGTTTAGTAATAAAATCATCCATACCGGCTTTCAGACAGCGCTCCTTATCTTCCTGAAATGCATTGGCCGTCATGGCAATAATAATGGGCTGTTGGGATTTCGGTAAGGCGGTACTAATGGCTTTAGTAGCTTCAAACCCATCCATAATGGGCATTTCCATATCCATAAATATTAAATCATATCTGTCGGCTTTCACCATATTTACCGCTTCGAGGCCATTTTCAGCTATATCCGGCTTTAGCTGAGCTTTTTCGAGTATTTTGGTAATCACTTTTTGATTCATCAGGTTATCTTCAACTACTAATACCTTGATGGTTTTATTTTTGGGTGAGCTTGTTTCCGTTGTCTCAGCGATGTGAGGGATTGCTTCAAAATCTTCGGGAGCTACTGTCTCTGGCGCTTTAATGGTGAAATAAAAAGTAGTTCCTTTTCCCTGCTCGCTTTCAAACCAAATGTCACCGCCTAAGAATTGGGTTAACTGTTTGCTGATTACAAGACCCAGCCCCGTTCCCCCATGTTTTCGGGTAGTACTGGCATCAACTTGAGAGAAACTTTTGAATAATAGATGGGAATCTTTGCTGGCAATACCGTCACCCGTATCACGAACGGTGAACGTGAGATCACCCTTAATTTCAGGGTCCTCATTTTTTTGAACCTGAATAGTGATAGAACCTTTTTCGGTAAATTTAATAGCATTCCCAATTAGATTTATAAGGATTTGCTTGAGCAACGTATCATCCGAAATAATCCAATCGGGAACCTGACTGTAGATTTCTGTGTTTATTTCGAGTTTCTTTCCCTTTGTAAGTGGCTGTAGCATTCTCTTTACATCGGGCATAATTTTTTTAATCTGAATAGGCTTCAATTCGGACTCAACACCTGTAGATTCCAGTTTGGAGAAATCCAAAATATTATTCAGGAGGTTCACCCCATTCTCTTTAATGTTTAGCGCAAAGTCCTTTCTTTCTTCTTGTGAGTCGGAGCTAATTAATAGTTCCGAGAGGCCTATTACAGCATTCAATGGCGTACGAATTTCGTGGCTCATGGTTGATAAGAACTGGCTTTTTGCTTGGGCGGCTTCTTCTGCCTTAATTCGTGCTCGGCTCAACGAGTTTGTAAATCGGTAGGAGAGAATCAGAGATTGAAGAAAAAAGAACGACAGGTAACCAAAAAAATCAAACAGGTGGTTGCCTTCCAAAATAGTGAGGTATGCCAGCAGATTGTAAGAAAAAACAATAAATACCATAACAGTGCTGGCAAGGGCAAAACTTGCGCCCTCTCTTTTGTTCAATACGGCTTTAAGATATACCCATGTCACATAAACAATTAGAAACGGAATAAGCAGAAGAAACAGGTTGATAAGGCGAGTGAAGTAATAAGGCGGGAATAGTAGTGTTATAAGTGAAAGTGCTCCAAACAGGCTTGCGAACCCATAAACCACCTTTTTATTAGCTTCTTGAGGATACAGTCTTTCAACAAAAATGCAGAACAAAGTAGCGGCACAATAAAGGGAGAAATACTCAGCTTTAATAGTGAGTATCCACGGGAGCGAAGGGAAAATATAGTGCAATGGATATAATCCGGTTCCTATCACCCTATAGCTAAATACAAAGCAAATAAAGGCAAAGTAAAGCACGAAAACCTCATTCCTACCAAACATATATAAGGCCATAAAGAACATTCCAATCATGAGGAGGCTACCGGAAAGCAGTAGCTCTAAACCAATTGCAATAGTTCGGTCCCTTTGCAAATAATTAGCGGAACCAAGTTGAATAGGGAGCCTGATGCCACCTTTGCTGTGCTTGAAGTTGGCAATATGAAGTACAATAGATAAAGTATCGGTGCTAAATAATGCCAAGGAGGCAGTTTGAGGTAGCCAAAAAGGGGTAGTTGTATCGGCGCTTTTTCCAACCTTTCCGTTATGGGCAATCTCTGTACCATTTACGTACAGTGTGTAAGAGGTGTAAACATCGGGGATGGCAAGTGCGAGAAGTGGGTGTTCCTTAGGCAGAACAACTTGAAGCGTATAAGATGCAAATCCATAGGAGGAAAGAGTAGAATCCTCGTTCCAAAGATGGGGAAACTGGACAAAATGATCGGCAGATGAAATATCGCCATTTGGAGACACAAACTTATTCCAGTTGAAGCCCCATTCGCCATCCAGATCTACGGATCTTTCAATCTCAAAATCAATTTTTGTTAGATTTATAACCCCTTGCTGGGCCATAGGTTGTGCCTGTGTACCCATGCTGATACATATAGCAAAGCCCAAAAGAAAGGAATAGCGATACGACACTAACTGCACGAATGTCATTAAATCTAAAGATTGATTATTTCTTTAGAATGTAGCTAAATAACAGATAAAGTTAGAAGCCTTTAATATTAAAACTTAGCTACTCTTGTTCCCAATTGAAATTGGGATCACCAAAGTTTTTTAATGTGCGGTAATGGGATGCAATAGCACCTCTAAAGGTATCTTGATGATTATAGGGTATGCCAAATTCTTGAGCCGTTTTTTCAACAATAAGGCTAATTTCAGGATAATGAATGCTACAAACTCGGGGGAATAAATGATGCTCAATCTGATAATTTAGTCCACCTATGTACCAGGAAAGAGGTTTATTGCCTCGAGCAAAATTGTTGGTCGTAATCATTTCGTGGATGGCCCAGTGGTTTTCGATCATATGTTTTTCATTAGGCACAGGGTGACTCGTTTCTTCCACAACATGTGCGAGCTGGAAGATAATCCCAAGAATGAAACCAGCCGTAAGGTGCAGGCTCATAAAACCAATAAGCCATTGATACCAAGTGATATCCAGAAATAGGAGAGGTAGAGCAATGATGTATCCATAATAAATAGCTTTAGTTACTACCAGAGTGATCCATTCTTTAAGCGGATGCTTTTTGTTTTCATAAGGCCCCAGTGGAGACTTAAAGAAATACCAATAATCTTTTATGAAAACCCAAAAGAAGGTGGCAAAACTGTAGGCGAAAAAAGCTAATATATGTTGAACTCGGTGTATGGGCTTATATTCTGAATGTGGAGAGAGGCGGATGAAGCCGGCTACTTCAAGATCTTCGTCATGCCCATGAATGTTGGTATACGTATGATGGATGATATTGTGAGTGATTTTCCAGATATATCCGTTTGCTCCCATCAGGTCGAAAGTAAGACCCAGTAAATAATTAACTGAGTTTTTTGAGGAATAAGCGCCATGCAGTGCATCATGCGCAATAGAAAAGCCTATACCTGCCATTCCAAAACCCATTGCAATACACAGTAGCCACATGCTTCCAAGAGAAAGCCCTCCGGTCATGATTAAAGCATAGGCTCCAAAATATAAAACCAACAGCGTAATGGTTTTAATCACCATCGAAGCATTGGCATATTCAGAAAGATTATTTTCTTTAAAATAATCCTTAACTCGCCGCTTCACTGTCTTACTAAATTCTCTGTCAATTTTGTTATTAAACGTAACTTTCTGAACACTCACTAAATTCCCCAGTATTTTATTTTCATTACCATTTTAAAGTACTAATAATTAAGCCAAAATCAGCTAAAAAGCATTAATTTTTAAGCCACGCTGCTTCAGCCGTTCAACCAATAAATCTCCAAATGCAGTAGCCGGAGTTAAAAAACCGCTCTTTTGTTGTGAGTTTTTTTCTGCCACGGCAAGACAAAGGGCTGACTCACATAAAAAAAGGATAGTTGATTTATTGCTTGGGTCACCTTGGTACGACATTTCTAATGTTTTTTTATGATGATGCTCGTTGGTAGCAATAGCTTTTAGTTTGAAATATCCATTTTCTATTTGTTCTTCCGAAGGGCCTTCACCGGGTTTGGGCATGAATTTTTTTAGCAGATTTCGGAACCATTTGTAAGGCGCAAAAGCTGTGAGAGCTATTAACATGAGCGAGTTTAGGATAAAAGGAAAAGGATTTAACCATTCGCCAAGGGAGGCATGTTCGCTGTACGAAATGCTATGGGCGTAGGGGGTGCCATTTTTTCGCATGATTGCCGCACTTTTATAGACTACTTTCGAGTTAATGGGGCCCATGATGAATGGCGTTGACCACCGTTGGATGGTAGAATCAAATCCAAAGAAATTGATGTGATCGGGCGAGTGAATCTGCTGTTCGTCCTTTTCATTAAAAAGCAGATTAGGTTGATTCATTTGTTTGTATTCGCCTGTCTCATACTTATGAAGCATAGTTGCAATGGTGCCGCCGTTAAATCCGCTGCTGATGCTGTAATAAGAACGTATGTTTAGCTGTTGGGGCTCATTAAACTTTTTGCTTAACAGAAAGGTTGCGAGGTCGGAGGGCACGCTATCAAATCCTGAAAAAGGGACGAGTAATGCACCTGATTCTAAAGCCAGAGCCTCATAGGTATCCTTCATTTTTTTAATGAATCCCACTTCTCCTGTAATATCTAAATAGTGGGTGCCAAACCTAGCACAAGCGGCAATCACCTCTTCTCCATAAAGTGAAAATGGCCCGGCGGTAGTGATAATAATCCTCGTTTCTTGCACCACCGACTCCACCTGTTTTTTGAGGGTAGTATCAACCGTAAAAATGCGGTCGGTATGTATATTCAGATCTTTTGCAAGTTTTGATAGTTTCTGTGGATTTCGGGCGGCTATACCCCAACGAATGGATGCGGGGGCATGATCGTGGAGATATTGAGCCGCACGCCGACCGGTAAATCCGGTAGCTCCAATTAAAATGATATCAAATGCAGAAGTAGCCATCACTCAGTATAAAATTCAGGGATATAAAAAAACCCGGACTGTAAACAGTACCGGGTTTAAAATCTCAAAAAGTCAGAATTAGCCGACTCGAGAAACTTCTACGGCGCTAAGGCCTTTAGGGGTTTCTTCAACGTCATATTCTACTTCTTCGCCGTCAGCAAGCCCCTCTTCAAATCCAAGGTTTTGAATGTTGTTGCGGTGCACAAAGATATCTTTGTCACCATTTTCCGGTTCGATGAAACCAAAACCTTTTTGTGCATCAAACCATTTAATTTTACCGTATTCCATAATTGTGTTGTGTTGTGTGCGGCTGCTGGTACAGTTAAAAATTGAAACTGTACATTAGAGCGGCCGGCTATTTATTGTTAGTTGTACAAACTATAGAGGGGAAACGAATACTATACTGAATATACTAATACTGATTCTTACCATACATTTGCATCGCCGATAATATCCGCTTTATTACCATTAACTCCAAATAAACGCCGTTTTATTTATGCTTTAAGTGTAATACAAAAAAAACACGCAAAATATATGGTTGGAATGAAGTGCCTGTAAGTTAACTTATGGATGTGAATGGCTGTAATCGCAATCAACAGGATAGATGGTTATAGCTAAAGCATGATTAGAAATAATATGAATTTGGTACCTCAGGTATTCAACAGTGAATAATGGCATCCTATATAAGTATGTAATCATTTGCCTTAGTTTGCTTGCTTTGGGAGAACGCACCGCGTGGGCACAGGTTGCGTCGGCAGACACAACCCACCACGAAGATTTTGAAATTGTAGGCAGCAAAAATCGTCGTATTACTATTCCATTTGAGGTAGCAAATAACCTTATCATACTTGAGGCTAGCGTGAATGGCTCTCGTCCCCTTAAGTTTATTTTAGATACGGGCGTGGGCAGCACCTTAATAACATCGTTACCCATTGAGGAAGAAATTTACCTCACACATACCCGAATAGTTTCTCTATCAGGCTTGGGGGAAGGCGAGCCGGTGGAAGCCTTTTATTCTGATACCAACCAGCTGCGAATTGGTAATGTAGTTGGGCAAAACGTTGAAATCCTTTTCTTAAAAGAAGACGTCTTCAAGCTGTCTTTATTTATGGGGACTTCGGTGCATGGAATTATAGGTTATGATTTGTTCAATAATTTTGCTGTAGAAGTAAATTACATTACCAAAAAGCTTTATTTATATGATGTGGATGTTTTTGATGCCAAGTTTGAACGCCTTGCTAAACATCGGTGGTGGCATAAATACCCGATTATTCTTCAGGACAAAAAGCCTTATATCCATGTAAAGCTAAAACATAAAAAGGGAGTGGCTTATGAAAATCTTCGGCTTTTAATTGATTCAGGTTCCAGCAATGCGTTTTCGTTGTACGAGGGAACGGACGATGCGATTACCATCCCAAAGGTAAATATAAATACGCTAATTGGCGTAGGCTTGAGTGGGAATGTAAATGGGTTTTTAGGCCGAGTACAAGAAATGCAGTTGGGTGATTTCACTTTTGAGAAGCCGGTAATTGCATATCCCGACAGCCATGCTATTCGGAAAGCATTTTCGCTGGGCGAAAGAAACGGGAGCTTAGGAGGAGAAATCTTGCGTCGTTTCAAAATGATTTTCAACTATCAAAAAGGATATGTTTTAATGCGAAAAAATCAAAGCTACAAATCGAGATTTGATTATAACATTAGCGGAATAGAGGTAAATACGCCCATCCCTGATTTCCCTTTATATGTGGTGTCTCAAATTCGCCCAGGCTCACCGGCTGATGAAAAGGGAATCGAAAAAGGGGATATCATCAAGCGTATAAATGGGGACCCGTCGGCAAGAATGAAGTTTAATGAAGTGCTTAGTTACTTTCAAAAACACAAAACTTCACATCTTAAAATTGAGGTGCAGCGTGATTCGGTGTATACAATATATCGGCTCAAGCTTAGAAATTCTTTAGTAGTGGATAAATAAAGGCGCAAGTATTTACGGTATTTGACAAGAATTTCAGCCAATGATTTAGTAACTATACTCGATTTAACCTGTAACGAATACTATATCTTATGAGATCTTCCAGAACTATATTAACAAACCTGTTGATTGTAACTTTCTTTGCCTTCATTCCAATTTGGTCGGTGGCCCAAGAAAACCATGAACAAATTTCAAAAGTAGATTGGAAGGAAACGAGCGAACATCAGGTTACCATCAAGGGAAAAAAAGTACCTTATACGGCTACTATTGGAAATCAGCCTGTATGGGATAAAGACGGAAAACCTATTGCCTCTTTGCTTTATACATACTATGAGCGTACCGATGTGAAGGATAGAAGCCGACGCCCTTTGGTTATTTCCTTCAATGGCGGTCCGGGCTCAGCTTCCGTTTGGATGCATATTGGCTACACCGGTCCCAAGATTTTGAATATTGATGATGAGGGATATCCTATTCAGCCGTACGGCGTTAAAGACAATTCAACTTCTATTTTAGATGTGGCCGATATCGTTTACGTAAACCCGGTTAACGTAGGTTTCTCACGAATTTTAGATTCTGAAGTTGATCGCAAAAAATTCTTTGGGGTGAATGCAGATATCTCTTATCTGGCAGATTGGATTGATACCTTTGTATCTCGTGTGGGAAGATGGCCTTCTCCTAAATTTTTGATTGGAGAAAGTTATGGAACAACTCGAGTTTCAGGATTGGCCAACAAGTTACAATCGGCACACTGGATGTATTTAAATGGGGTGATTTTAGTGTCGCCCACGGGGCTTGGTATAGAACGGGGTGGAGCCGTAGGTGATGCATTACCGCTTCCTTACTTTACAGCAACGGCTTGGTACCATAAAGCACTTCCGGCAGATTTACAGAACCAGGATTTGGATGCCTTTCTTCCTGAAGTTGAAAAATTTACGGTCAACGAGTATATACCGGCACTCACCAAAGGTGGATTTATCGAGTCTTCTCAAAAACAAGAAATTGCCGAGAAAGTGGCCCATTATACCGGCATCGCCAAACAGGTTATTTTAGATCATAATTTGAGGATATCCACTTCTTTTTTCTGGAAAGAACTGCTTCGTGATCGTGAATTAACCATTGGTAGATTAGATTCGCGATATACAGGCATCGATGGCGAGAATGCGGGAGAGCGTCACGATTATGATCCGGCCTTAACGTCTTGGAACCATGCTTTTACACCGGCAATCAATCATTATTTAAGAGATGAATTAGGATACAAAACGGATCTTCAATATTGGACTTTTGGTCCGGTTCATCCTTGGGATAGAAGCCGTAATTACACCGGAGAGCAATTGCGACGGGCTATGGCGGAGAACCCATATCTTCATTTAATGGTACAATCAGGTTATTATGATGGTGGCACAAATTATTTTGATGCTAAATATACCCTATGGAATATTGACCCCAGTGGTCGGTTAAAAGACCGCATGACTTGGATAGGTTACCGAAGCGGGCACATGATGTACCTCCGAAAAGAGGACTTATCTAAGGCAAACCAAGACATTCGTGACTTTATCAAAAGCTCGATTCCCAAAGAAGGAACACCGGCAAAGTATTAGATTTCTTGGATTATAATAACGGCCTGGGCAGCGTAGGGATATTCTTCATGATGTTTTTTATATCCAAAAAATAAAGACATAAAAAAATCCCGTTCAATTTACTGAACGGGATTTGAATAATAATCAAAAGAAGAAATTATTCCAGAATATAAACTTCTGTAGCACTTAAGCCTTTGTCAGTTTCTTCAACCGCAAACTCAACTTCTTCTCCGTCATTAATACCTTCGTTAAATCCGAGGTTTTCGATGTTATTTCGGTGAACAAAAACGTCTTTTTCACCATTGTCAGGTTGGATAAACCCAAAACCTTTTTGAGTATCAAACCATTTTACTTTACCGTATTCCATAATATAAATATATGTGTTGTTTCACAGGCACAGTGTGTTGCATGCTTAAAAAATTGAGCATACTTCATTTCTAAAATCGGCTGTGAGAATTAAATGTTAGTTATACAAACTATAGAAGGGAAACTAATACTGTACTAATTTAGAAAATACCGATGTTACCTTTAATTTGTACCTCAAAGGTCTCGGTAATTCGGGCCAATACCAAACTTTATTTGTATGGAATGGGATGATTTACATCAATTATAAATAAATTGGATTACAGAATTCTCTTGTACGGTATGCAATCTAAGCCATGAATAGGGCCCTTTTTTTCGATGTAGTAGATGTTGTTTACACGAGAACATGTGCGAAAATTATTTGTAATGTATTGCATTCACTTATTTCTCGGTTACTATCTCATCCCCGCGAAAACCTAAATCTTAATTGGCGTAAATTTCATTGATTAAGCCGGCCATACGAACGCCTGCTTGTAGCAATCGGAGTTTTACCGTATCCCAATTTTTGTACGCATACTGATAGCTTAATTCTTTGTTTTCCGGAAAGTCGTAGATTTTTGGAAGCAGCGCCTGCGATTCGGAAGCCCAATCTCTTATGGAACTGTTTTGCCATGCTGTAATCTCTTTTTGAGCGGGGCGGTTTACAAACTTTGCCAGCTCAGAAAAGCTCAACTGCTTGTCGTTAATCATTCCACTGTCCCACACGCGATGGAGGTTTGAGTTACTCCAGAACCACTTCAGCTTCACATCATTCCCGCCGCGGTCGGTTCCATTACCCACATGCAATGGTTGATGAAGATCGCCTACCAGATGTATAAGAACTTTTAAATGCTCAGCTTCTTCTTTGGGACTCAAATTTCCTTCTTTCAGTTCTTTCGTCATTTTCTCTAAAGCCCAAATAGCGTCGCCTTTTTTTTCTTTTTTGGAAGAATCGTACGTTTCTCCTTCTGGAATAGTCACATAATGCCAGGTAACCATATAATCGTAGGCGTGATCTGAGCGAACCTCATCCATCCAAGGAGCTGCTTCTGCAAGCGATTCGCCCCCTAATACTCGATATACTGCTTTAGCTGCTTTCGGGGCTAAATATTGTTGGGCTATTTGACCTGTAGTGCGGTGGCCGGTTTGCCCCCAGCGGAGATTTTCATTAGCTGTTGAGGTAAATCCTAAAGCAAAAATGGATAAAAGAGTAACGAGCTTAGTCATAATGTTGCAATCATTTAATTATGATGAATCGAAAATATAAGCTTAGTAGTGTTATGAATCCGTAAAGAATTATACTAATTGAGTAAGAGGTGAAGTGAGCCAATAAACTATGAATGCAGAGGCCTACTGGTGGCAATCTCAAAAATGGAAAACCACAAGATGAATAAATAATGGTTGTTCTAATTCAGAAAAACACTTTAATTTATGCTTAGATATACTTATATGGTTTGATATTCGGATACAAGATTTTGAAGGAGTATATGTTGATGAATTTGGGCTATAGGTTAAAAATTCTATCCAATGAATGATAGTAAGAATAAAATTACGGGCGCTGATGCGGAGCAGCTTTTTGAAGAGGGGACTATTATTCTCTTTAAATGTGCGGTTTCTGCGGGGTATCCAACTACTTTTGTAAGCGGTAGTGTGAAAAAGATATTGGGTTTCCCAGGCAGTCATTTCTTAGAAAATGAACACGCTTGGTCTAATCGTATTCATCCTGAGGATAAAGATGAGGTTAATTCCCGGTTTGATGAAATTATAGCACACGGTGGCTCGGCCATCAACGAATATCGTTTCAAAAGAAAAGATGGATGGGAAATATGGCTGCGTGATGAGGTAAAAGTACAATATGATGCGGAGGGAAATCCTGCCGCGATTTTGGGTACGGCTTTTGAGATTACAGATCGTAAAAATGCTGAGCTCCAAGCACATAAAGAAATTGAAGCTGAACTACGGAAAAGACTGAGCTATCAACAAGCATTGGCCCAATGTTCTACCCTTTTATTGGGTGATAACGATGAGGAGGTAATCAGCGATGTGCTGGAGATTTTACTTCACACCACAGAAACCGGACGAGCTTTTTTCTTTACTGCCGAAATGAAAGGGGATGAGAAACCATCGCTCCTACAAAAATTTGAAGCGGTACGAGAGGGAGTGCAAAGTCAGGTTGGTAATGTAGTGGTCTGCAAAAATCGGACGGCAAAACAATAATTCTTAATTTGCTGTTATGAAACGAACCCGAAGAAATTTTAGCGC
>JBDNFJ010000016.1:0-1033 GCA_041689895.1 Gracilimonas sp.
AAAAATGTGAAATTGCCACGAGGTGATGGGCAAAGCTGAGCTATTGTACAATCCGGGGCCTAAAGCAGTTAGTACTAAAAAGGTTGCAGCCGCCAGTGTTCCATAGTAAAGTCCTTTATTATGTACCTGAAGAGTGGCCACAACTCAGTCTTTTTGGACTGTTTGCATAGGCTCCGTAAAAGAAGCTGGGGCTCGGCAGGGACGCCGGGTTTCTGCATCCACAAAACAAAGGCTAACTTCCCCATATACATGAATTTTGTCAGAAGCCGGCGTTGTTACCTCATAAAATGTTTGAAGTCGGACCGATGGAACTTCAAAAACCATCACCTTTACATACATTTTCTCATCGTATAAAATGGGTGCTTTGTACTCCACCTCCGAATGAATGACCGGAAGCATTACTCCAGATTCTTCCAATTCCCGATAGGAAAGCCCATGCGCACGAATCATTTCGGTTCGTGCAACTTCAAAATATTCGAGATAACGGCCATAATAGACGTAACCCATACGATCGGTTTCGCCATATCGGCTACGAAGGGTATGGGTGTATTCAACAAGAGGTTCTTTATCGGGAAATTTCACGAGTTATTCCTTTACCGTTTGCCATTCACCCATAGCCGCATATTTATCTATGCGTTGCTCAATTAGTTTTTCAGGCTTTAGTTTTTTTAGCTTTTTAAGACTTTGCAGAATCTGCTTTTTTACGGCTTTGGCTGCTGCATCATAATCGCGATGTGCGCCGCCTAAAGGCTCTGGAATCACGCCATCAATTATTTTCATTTCCTTGAGATCAACAGCCGTGAGCTTTAATACCGAGGCTGCTTGCTCTTTAAAATCCCACGTTTTCCAGAGAATAGAAGAGCAGGACTCTGGGGAAATCACAGAATACCAGGTGTTTTCCATCATATACACTTCATTCCCCATGCCGATTCCAATTGCTCCCCCACTGGCTCCTTCGCCAATTATTATGGTGATAAAGGGAACTTCGAGCATAGCCATCATTTTAAGATTTTTGGCAATGGCTTCTGCTTGT
>JBDNFJ010000017.1:0-1624 GCA_041689895.1 Gracilimonas sp.
AAAAGTTAGACTGTTTCAGTTACCGATGGGGAAGCGCAGCCCGATACCAATGTTAAGTTGGTCGGCGTCTCCAAGAACGTATTTCAGTTCACCGAATAGATCACCAAAGCCCATAGCATATTCGCCACCTGCTCCAATATTCAATCCGACTTCATTATCGGAATTACTTCCACCTCCATATGGACCGTCAGACTCAATTTTAAAGTTAAGGTAATTCAATCCCGCTAAAGCATAAGCTTTAAGACCGCTTTCGGCATCAGTATGAAAAATGTAGTTTCCGTTTACATTTAATTCCCAATATGTAGTAGTAAAAGTGCTTCCACCACCGAGATCGGTTTCATCTGGAAGGTAGAAACCAAAATCAGCTACTGCTCTGAATTCTTCATTAATTTGATAAACCCCATCAACTCGAAGTCAGGGTTGTTCAATTTCTGTACCGTACATTAACCCTACGCCAACACTTGTGAATTGAGCTTGGGCTGTTTGTACCGCAACTACCGAAAATAATGCTACCAAAATAGATGTTATTAGTTTTCTCATGTTTTATTTATTTAGTTGATATTTTTATTGTTGCATTCCTACTTCAATAAGTAATGCGTTAATTGTAGGAAAAAAGGTTCATTTTAAAAAAAAAGAATTAAAATATACGTTTTCATTTATCTCAGGCTTTGTATTTTAGGGGCTGAATCATTTAGGATATGTCAGAAGAAAACTCCGAGATCAAAAATAATTCTCCACGCCAAAATGCCTCTGCAAGTAGTCTTGAGGACGATAAGTATGTCGTTGAAGCATTATCGGGTAGTGAGAATTCTTACTCAAAATTAGTCGATAAGTACAAGAAACCACTTTACTTTCACATTCGCAAGATGATTAAAGAAGTGGAGCTGGTAGAAGATCTGGTTCAGGAAGTATTTATGAAAGCATTTCATAATTTATCATCCTATAGCAACGAATATGCATTCTCCACCTGGCTGTATCGCATTGCTACCAATCATACCATCGATTATTTGAGAAAAAAGAAGTTGAAAACGCTCTCTATCCACGAGCCTTATAAAACCAAGGATGGGGAGATGGAAATACAGCTTCCGGACGAAAGTTTTTCGACGGATCAACCCGTGATAAAGAAAGAGCGAAAAGCTATTGTTCAACATGCCATCCAGAACTTGCCGGAGAAATATAAAGCCGTCATCGAAATGCGGCATATGGAAGAGAAATCGTACCAGGAAATTGCAGAGATACTGGATCTTCCTTTGGGCACGGTAAAAGCACATATCTTTCGAGCAAGAGAGCTGCTTTATAAAGCACTAATCGACAAAAGAGATCAGTTTTAGAATAACACAAAGGTGGTAAGTTTATTCCCAGTATAACCTTGCCTTAAAAAGAGCTTATTTTAAGAGTACTTAGAGCTTTTAGATATTTTATTTTCAAAAGAAATGGTCTATACTTGGAGCTTCTTACGTAAACAAGAGAAATCACTAATTATAAATTATCGATCCAATGAATAAATCAAGAGTTATAAAACTATTTACATTTCTACTACTATTTTCATTCACGGCAATAAGTTGTGGTGACGACCCCGTTTCAGCGAAAAAAGATCCTCCTACATTTCCGGAATTCGCTAATA
>JBDNFJ010000018.1:0-3041 GCA_041689895.1 Gracilimonas sp.
CTATTTTTATGTACTTTTAAAGGAGCTGACGTTGCTATATGACTGAGTTACTCCTAATCGTCATCACTATTTTATTAAGCGGCTTTTTCTCAGGCGCCGAAATTGCTTTTGTCACGGCCAATAAGCTGAAGCTTGAAGTAGCCTCTCGAAAGCATAACTTTCTGGCAAATTCCATTGAGTTCTTTTCCAAAAAGCCGGAAACTTTTTTAACCACAACCTTAGTGGGAAACAATATCGTGAATGTGCTTTATGCTACATTCATGGCTATTTTTCTGGTTGATCCTATAAAAATATATTCCGAAGCCTGGTTTGGCTTTTTGCCCAGCGATGTACAGATTTTATTTATACAAACAATCATTGCTTCTGTAGTGATTATGTTATTTGGCGAAATTCTTCCCAAAGCTATTTTTAGAGCACTGGCCGATCACATGATTACCGTAATTTCCATTCCGTTGAGGATTGCTTATTACCTGTTTCGTCCACTCATTGAGGTTTCCCAAGGCTCATCCAACATTCTTATACGCTGGTTTGTGAAAGATGCAGAGGTGGTGGAGAATTATTACCGCCGACAGGATGTAGAAATGATTTTTAAGGAACTTCGCGATAGTGGAGGAAGCCAAGACATTGACGAAGATGATTCAGAGATTCTGCATAATGTTTTAGAGCTCTCCAACAAACGGGTTAAAGATTCCATGATTCCGCGTATCGAAATCCAGGCCGTAGAAAAAGATGCTGCCATCGACGACGTATTGAATATGTTTATTCAATCAGGACATTCTAAGCTCCCGGTTTTTCGAGATTCTATTGATGATGTAATCGGAGTAGTTTTTGCACACGATTTCTTTCACGGCCCTAAATCGCTGAACGAAATAATTCGTCCGGTGAAATTAGTTCCATCCAGTAAAAAATCGAAAGATTTGCTTACTGAATTCCGCAAATCAAATATGTCGGTAGCCATTGTGTTGGACGAATATGGGGGCACCGCCGGCATGGTAACCATCGAAGATCTTTTAGAGGAAGTGGTGGGCGATATTCAGGATGAATACGATGTGGATGATGAGATCATGAAAAAGCTCTCTGAAAATACTTTTGTAGTGAGTGGAAATGTGGAAATTGAGGAACTAATAGAGAAATTTGAAGAAATTAATCTCCCTCTGGAACCTTCGGAGTATGATACCGTAGCGGGATTCATTATTAGTCATTTAGGGCGCATTCCAAAAGTAAATGAGGAAGTGGTTATTCAAGGAATAAAATTTATTATTAGTAAAGCCACTCCCAGCCGCATTGAAACGGTTAAGCTCATTTTAATTGATTAAGCTGAAGCTTTATAGCGTAGAGAAAGGGTATCGGCCTTTCCAATATTGAAGTAGCCACAGAAAATTAAATTACATAATATATGTTTGATCACTATCCGCAATGGTCGCAGGAATTTGCCAGAAAATACCTCAGTAGAACCATCAATCAGTTTATATTGCATGGGAACGTCCATGATCTGGTAGCTTTAAAAGGGGAAGAAGGAGCTGAATTTCATCGTCTTAAATCGTTTCTATCGGATGAGTTTTTCGGTGCGCGTGATTTTGTGATTTTTTATGACCGTGCTTCGGGAATATACTTCCGGGATAAAGAATCTCAGACAGATTTCAATCAGGCCATTGCAGGCAGAGATAGTTTAGTGGGAACGGAATATGCTCAAAAGATGCCCAAAGATCCCGTGCGTGTAATGTCGCTGCTGGAGCAGTATTTCCGGCTCAGACTGGAGCAAAAGAAAAGCGTGGCACTAATTATTGATTACGCAGAAACCATTGTGCCGATGAGTGATGCGGCATCCATTGGTAACGAAGACCGTACGTCGCTGGTTTATTTATCCCGTTGGGCACACGATCCCATGTTTCTTGCTTCCGATTTTACCACGGTGCTGGTTACCGAAAACCTATCTGATTTGAATAAGACGCTGGTTCAAGATCCCTACACCACAGAAATTAAGATCAATATACCGGAGGAGCAAGATCGGCTGGATTTCATTCACTTTGAGACCAAAAAGGATAAGTGGAAAGATATCTCAGCAGTCAAGGCAGAAATTGTAGCACAGCAAACTGCCGGCTTAAATTTTGTGAATATCCGAAGTGTGCTTTCAAATGCTCGAGAAAATAAAGATAAAATCACTTTTGAGGGATTATCAAAAAACAAGAAAGAGCTTATTGAAGCGGAAGCCTACGGATTGCTCGAATTTGTGGAAACCCAATATTCGTTAGATAATGTAGCCGGACACACCCACGTCAAAAAGCATCTCCGCCAAGCAGTAAAAGCACTTAAAACCGGAAGACAGGATGTGATGCCCATGGGATATTTGGTATGTGGCCCTGTAGGAACCGGCAAAACGTTTTTGGTGACTTGCTTTGCAAGCGAGGTAGGAATCCCAATGGTTAAACTCAAGAATTTCAGGAGCCAGTGGCAGGGCGTTACCGAAGGAAATCTCGAAAAAATATTGTCCTTATTAAAGGCCATGTCGCCGGTTGCGGTGATGATAGATGAGGCGGATGCGTATTTGGGAGATCGTGGTGCCAGTGGAGATAGCGGGGTTTCGAGCCGGGTATTTTCACAAATTGCCACTTTTATGAGCGATACAGCCAACCGTGGCCGAATCGTCTGGTTTTTGATGACCGCACGCCCCGATTTGATGCCCGTGGATCTTAAAAGACAGGGAAGGGCAGAAGAGCATCTGGCTTTATTTCCCCCTTATACCAACGAGGAACGAGTGGAGCTTTTTGAGGCAATGCGTAAAAAAACAGGACTAAAATTAACAGAAAAATATATTCCTGCCGTAATTGAAGAAGGGTTTAAAACCTTTACAGGGGCCGATATGGAAGCGGCTTTGACAAGAGCTAAATTCCGAGCGGCTGCTGAAGGGAAGAAAACGGTTACTCCCGAGATTTTAGATCTGGCGCTGTCCGACTTTCTACCTCCAACCTACCCCGAAGAAGTAGAGTTACAAACCCTGAGCGCGGTTATAGAATGCACGTCAAAAGAGCTGCTACCAGAGC
>JBDNFJ010000019.1:0-10371 GCA_041689895.1 Gracilimonas sp.
AGGAAGCATCGGTAAGATTAATCTCGGTTCCCGTTTGGTTATCTACCAACATCATGGTCATTTCATCGGGGAGATTTTCGGGGTTCCAAGAAAGTTCCATGTTGTTAGGGGTAGATGACGATCCGTCCGTACTGGAAGCAAATTCAAAATCTAGCGGAATAGAAATGGGTTCATCCAAAGAAATAGGGAGCGCATTAATATCAAGCCCAGCGCCATCTTCCAGCTGAGTGAACAAAGACAGATAATTATCAGGGTTCAACGATTTCAGTTTATACGCATCCAGCACATCTTTTTCTAACGAGGCTTTATCACTAAACATGAGGATGGTTTTGGAAGAAAGAGTTTCTCCAGCTAAGGTAAATCCTAGTTGGGCAACAGGAGCTTCTTTACGGAACACTCCGCCTGCGTTTCGCGCTTCATCGGTTAGCGAAAGAGTAGGAGAAGTCGCATTGGCCTTTACCCAAAACCCTTGCCATGGGGCAATTTCTCCTCCTCCAAAAGTTCCCACAGAGCCATTCCACGACAAATAATCTCCGGCTCCGCTATTAGCGGAATCACTCCACACATAAAAAGACGCGTCCAAGTTAGAGTAGGTAAGCCCGGAAGCAGCATCCCAATTGATGGTAGCTCCATAAGGGTTACCGACTAAATTCCAACCGTCATCAGCGATGGTTCCGCTGTCCGTAAAAGAAAGGGTAGGCGACACCGAGTCAGATCGTTGGGTAGAATCGGTTTGAATCATTTTTGGAAAACCATCGCCGGCTCCGTCATAATCGTCGTCGTCATATACATAGGCTAAAAACCCAGATCCCACAGAGGGAACATCACTGGCATTGCTGATGGAGGTAAGTGCCTGAGTAGTTTCATCCCAAATAAGCACATTAGAGTTACCATTATCAGGAGCATCAGCGCCTGTAAAACCTTGGGTCCAAAGTGGATCTAATAGCTCGCCGTAAGATGCTCCGCCCACAGGAGCCGTGAGCATTCGCCAGCCTTCATTTCCGGTAATATAAGTTCCATAAGGATGGGTATCGTTGCTGGGCGAAGGCGATCCATGCATTGGGCTGTTGTATTTATTGGAAGTCTTATCTATGGCATTGAAACCCACTACCTTATCCAGCGAATAATAGCCTGCTAAGTTATACTCTGTGCCACGGAGCGACTGGTACATATTTTGTTGGATCTGATCCTGAGTCAGTGCCGTGTCCCAAAATTGAAGTTCGTCGATTTCAGCTAAAAGAATGTTTCCTGTAGCAAGTCCATTGTCATATTCTTGACCAACACTGAGTTTATCGTCCGAAGCTAAGGCTGCACCTAAAGAATGGGTACCCACTTCTTGTCCGTTCAGATATAAGGTTCCGGTAGTACCACTGAGTGTGTAAGCCACATGATACCACTGGTTGGAAGTGAGCGCCAAACTCGAAATCTCCCAATTGCCACTGTCTTCATCGAATACTCGGAGCTGCTTGCTGTCGGGGCTTGCCGCATTTTCTATGCCGATTAGAAGAACATTGCCACCCGTAGTAGCATTTCTGGCAAAAAGAATCCCCGTGCCTTCGGTTTGGTTATCCATATCCGGTTTTACCCACGCCTCGAAGGTAGAGTTGGCAGTCAAATCCCCCGCCAGTTTAGAAAAGTCGATATAATCGTCGGCGCCGTCTAAGGAAAGTGCCCGACCGCTAATAGTGATGGGCGAACCGTTTTCATACCAGGCAATTTTACCGTGGAAGCTAGAGGCGGCCATCAGGTCGAGATCTCCGTCGCCGTCCACATCCCCTGCGTACACGCATCGGCGGTGTCTGATACCACGCGCTCGGTGAAGTTTTGGGAACCGTCGTTTTCATACCATACAATTTTATCGTCATCAAGAGAGGCAGACATTAGGTCGAGGTCGTCATCGTCGTCCACATCGGCGGCATACACGCTGCGGGCTGATTTGGCGTTAGTGGTAACTACGTGCTCGGTAAAGGTCTGGCTGCCATTGTTTTCATACCAGGCAATTTTAAAGTCGTGGAGGGAAGCGGACATCAGGTCGAGATCGCCGTCGCTGTCTGGGGCCTACGAGCAGTGGAATTCACCACCCGCTTGCTGGAGCCAATAACCCTGAAATCACCCCCTCCAGTAGTAACGGCAAACAAATCTATAGCCGTGCTGGTGGCGCTATCACTGGTGCGTTCAACATTGATGTAGTAATTCCCACCTTTCAAATCTTCGGGTATCGTTACTTTGAGCCCCGTTGCACTGCCTGAAGTGACGGTTCCGTGGTGCCGATTCCACCACTTACCGGGGAAAAAGTTACCGTGTTATCGGAAACTGTGGCGTCAAAGCCAATGCCATAAATAGTGATACTATTCCCGGGCGTTCCGTTTAAAGGAAATACTCGTGTAATTTTAATTTGTGCGTGCACCACCGAAGAGCTCGATAGTACAATAAGCAGAAGAAGGGATATACAAAGGGATAAAGGGGAGCGCAGCGTGTTCATGATTTTCGGGATAAGGTTATTTAATGCACCAACATGTTAGCGGGAATAATTTTTGATTCTGTCTCAACATTATTTAAAATTGTCTCAAACTTTTGTTAGATAAAAAAAGGATGGTATTCTCCTCTTTGTATTCAAGTTGATAAGTCAAAAGTATTACTGAGTGTGAAAAAATAACTAAATCCTGAATCGTAGAACCCATTGCTAACCCTCATCAGTTATATTGGTGTATTACTTTTCCAAAGTTGGATTGGGGGGCAATCTGCGGCAGATATATAGTGGCTATCTGGCTCGTAATTTTACAGTAGAAAATGGGCTTCCTGTAAATTCGATTTGGGATATCGAGCAGGACGAAAAAGGGTATATGTATTTTGCCACGTTGAGCGGGCTTGTGCGGTTCGATGGATATACGTTTGTGACTTTCAATTCCAGTAATACTCCCGGAATATTTTCTGAACGGTTTGTTTCAATGAGTGTACATCCAAACAACGATCTTTGGCTAATTACGGAAGCAGGATTTGTAACACGCTACCGTAGTGGAATCTTTAAAACCTATACTCCAGAAGATGGAGTTAGTAGAGAACCGGGGCTGCTTACTATTTCAAATGATGGCATTATCTGGAAGTTTTCAGAAGAAGAAATCAATTATTATGATGAAGCTTCTGATCGGTTTGTTCCGATAAAAGTAGACTCACCGCTTGGTAGAATCAGAGGCTTTGACGCAATATCTAAAGATGAGTTTTATGTCTCAGATTTTGAAAACATATATAGATGGTATAAGGGAACATTGGAAGTACTTTTAAAATGGGATGATATTCCATTCGATCCAAATGCTGCAAACGGTCTTCGATATGTGGGAAATAACAACCTGTGGTTGTTGCAAAAAAATGGCGTTTTGCAATGGGATACAAAAACCAAAGAAATCACAGCCATTCATCAAGACAAATCCGACAAATTAAACAGTTTTCAAGTTTACAAGAATGAAGACCGTACTATTTTCTCAACAATAAACGGATTTTCTGAATTTGATGAGATTTCCAAAAAGTACATGAATTAGTTCGGGATGTAGAGGATGCAGATCCCAATACCATAAAGAAATATATTCGCTTCAGGAACAATGATTTCTTTTTGGGAAGCTCAGTATTCAAAAACCAAAGATTGATTTTTCAAGCCGAAAGTTATCGAACCGGGTTTATAGATCGGGATGGCTCTATTTGGATTGCAACAGATAAACACGGCCTTTTTCAATTGAAAGAAAGTGTGGTGTCTAACATCACAGAAAACGAAGCCGCCGCCGCAGTAAATGTGTATTCTATAATTCAGGCTTCTAATAATACAATATGGGCGGGTAGTTTTGTAAATGGCCTTATTCAGTTCAAGGATAATCAGTTTCTCAAAAATTACAATTCTGAAAATAGCGCGCTGCCAGAAAATATTATCAGATCTATTTATGAAGATACAGACGGCTCTATTTATGTTGGGCTTTGGCGTGATGGGCTGTGGAGATCGAAAAATGGTAAATTCACACCGGAGAAAAATCTTAATCGCTTACAATTTTCTCAAGTCACCGTAGAGGCGATGTATCGCGATTTCAAAAATCGATTGATTATTGGAACCAGAGATTCCAGCTATGTCAAAAATGGTGACCATTATATCCCAATGGAAGAAATTTTTGGGCTAAGTGTGAATGCGGCACGAGTGATAAAACAAAGTAAGAAAAACGCTCTGTTTTTTGGGACCAATGGAAATGGAGTTACTATCATTTATCCAGATTATACCTCTAGAACTATTACAGTAGCAGATGGACTTAGCAGTAATTTGATAAGAGATATTTTTATACAGTCTGCCGATACCATTTGGTTAGCAACAGAAAACAAAGGGTTAAACCGCCTTACTTTTTTAGGCAAGGACTTGAACAGTGTTGCCACTATAAAAATGAGTGATGGTTTAAAAGCGAATGCGTTGCATCGAATTATTGATGATGGTCAAGGAACGATATGGATCAGTTCCAATAATGGGATTATGGCTATTTCGAAAACAAACCTGAATGCGTATGCAGATGGGAGCTCTGATTTCTTGCAAGTGAATGGATTTGATGAAAGTAATGGGATGTTCAATCGTGAAGCAAATGGAGGCGTTCAGTCTGCCGGGGTGCTTACCTCTGACCAGAAAATTTGGTTCCCTAATCAATCTGGAATAACAATCATTGATGTTGAAGGCTTTCACAATAGCTTCCAAACAGGGTTTACCTCTAATCCCATTATCGAATACATCGCAACGCAAGATTCCGTTATTCAGACTATAGATTCGAATAGAGCTGCGGTGAAAAAATCAGACCGTAACTTGAAGATAAAGTTTACGGCTCCAATTTTTTTAAATCCTGAACGAGTAGTATATAGATATCAATTATCAGAAGTTGATAAAAGTTGGCAGATTTCGAACCAATTACGTGAAGCTAGCTACACCAACTTGAAACCGGGAACGTATGATTTTGACGTTGAAGCCATCTGGAAGAGCGGAAAAGTTTCTGAAGCTTCTATTTCCATAATTGTTCCACCTTATTTTTATGAAACAGGGTATTTTCGATTTATTCTACTGTTTGGTTTCGTTGGAATTTGCTTCATAGCCTACCAATATCGAGTTTATACCCTCAAAAAAAGAGAGAAAGAATTAGAGCGAAGAGTTGAACAGCAAACGTATGAACTTAAACAGGCAGCCGACGAAAAATCCAGGTTTTTCTCAAGGATAACACACGAACTTAAAACCCCACTTTCGTTAATACTTGGCCCGTTGGATGATTTTCTTGAGAAAGAAGGTGCTTTCTCTGAAAAAAAGCTGGCGAAGTATGCATCTATGATGCACCGTAATGGATACCGTCTCAAGAATCTTGTAGATCAAATTCTGGATGTATCAAAATTAAATACCGATGCCATCAAGCTAAAACTACAGCCTTGTGATATTGTGTATTTCACAAAACAGATTAGCGGGCAGTTTCAGTCTTTACTAGATCAAAAAGGGATAACTCTCCATATATATGAAGCAGCAATATCTGAACCTATCTATATAGATAAGGAAGCTTGGGAACGGATTGTAATTAATGTGCTATCTAACGCTATTAAGTTTTCAAAAAATGGGGATAATATATAGATTTCCATAATAGATGAGTTTTCTCATATAACGGTAAATATCCGTGATTATGGCCAGGGAATTCCTGAGGATCAACAGGCTCATATTTTTGATTATCTATATCAGGTGGATGGAAAGCAAGCGTCAGAAGGCACGGGAGGTTTGTATCTAGTAAAAGGATTAATAGCACGGATGGGCGGTTCTGTTACTTTAGTTTCTAAGGAAAATAAGGGCGCAAAATTTACTATTACACTAAAGAAAGGGTCTGCTCATTTCCATAAAGAAGATTACGTGGTTCATGGTCTGTTAGAAATGGCAGAGACTAAACCCATAAAACCAGTTCAAAGTACTCCAAAAAAGAAGAGAGCGAAAAAGAAAGCAACCGATACGGAGAAAATTCTGATTGTAGAAGACAACAATGATTTCCGAATCTATATGGAAGATTTGTTAAGTGAACACTACGAAGTGTACTTGGCGGAAAACGGAAGCCAGGGGTTGGAGGTGATACAGGAGGTATATCCCGATTTAGTAATTTCTGATGTAATGATGCCGGTGATGAATGGGTTTGAATTTGTAAGCACATTAAGAGAGATAGATGAATTGAAACGATTGCCGGTTATTTTTCTATCCGCAAAAGATCAGGACATAGACATGCAGGAAGGACTTTCTACCGGGGCAGACGTTTATCTTTCAAAACCCATTAGGTCCTCTACCTTACTTTCTCAAATCGTTGCTCTTTTAAGAAGAGAGCGCATCCTAAAAGAAGGCGAAGAATCTGCCAAACCGAAGGAGGAGGAGCCGGAATTAGTAGCTCAGCTTCATGAAATCATATTCAGACAATTGGCAAATCCTATACTTTCTGTTCCTATGCTTGCCGATGCTTTATTCATGAGCCGAGCCAAATTGTATCGAGAATGGAATCTGGTTTCTGAACTTTCTATCACCGAATTCATTAAACAAATTAGGTTTGAGGAAGCGAAATATCTTATTACAGAAAAAAAATTCACTATTCATGATGCTGCCAAAGCAACAGGTTTTACAGATCAAAGCTACTTCTCAACCAGTTTTAAGAAACACTTTGGATTTTCACCATCAAAACTGATGAAGTAGAATCGTTGATAATAGTTAATTGTGGACAGTATTTTTCCATATTGATAGGAATACCTTTAGCATTTGTTACTTCCAAATGAGTTGCCATTAACCCATGGGTGATGAAATTTCTTTAGAGATTTATACCGAGTGATTGTTAATCGGGCAAACCGTCCAATATTATTCTTCACTCTCACTTTTAGGTATCTGCTTCATAGCAATAAAAAGCAAAACACTGACTTTGTAATTTAACCTGAGTTATACCAAGCCTTCCTCAGGTTCAGATCTAAAAAACACTATAGTAGTTTTGTTATGCCAAACCAGCCTGCACGTTTCATCGTCTGCGTGTTGCTTCGATCAAAATACTGTATGCCTTCAGCGTGTAATGCTTCAACCTTTTAGCGCCTAAATTGCGTAAAACGGTTAATTACTACTGTTATATTGTGATATATCGGTCTAACGAATAAAGGGTGAGAATTAGGGGTATATTTTACTCTAAGAGGTTAATTAGTGGGCATTCGAGAAATAAAGAAAATAATAACCATAAATATTTTGCATTGGTATGCTAACGTTTACTATATTTGCAAGCTCTCGACTCGATGGCAATAACCAAATAATTGAACAGTGCCTACTATACAACAACTCATACGAAAAGGTAGAAAAAGTAAAGTAAGGAAGACAACTTCACCTGCGTTACAAAATTGTCCGCAGAAACGAGGTGTTTGTACTCGCGTTTATACAACTACGCCAAAAAAGCCGAACTCGGCATTGCGTAAAGTAGCTCGTGTACGTTTGACTAACGGGATTGAGGTTTCGGCCTACATTCCTGGCGAAGGTCACAACTTGCAGGAGCATAGTATTGTATTGATCCGTGGTGGTCGTGTAAAAGATTTACCGGGTGTTCGATACCATATTGTTAGAGGAACATTAGATACAGCGGGTGTTGAGGGAAGAACTCAAAGCCGCAGTTTGTATGGCACCAAGAAGCCAAAAGGGTAACACTAAGAAATTAAGATTAATCGAGCATGCGTAGAAAAACAGCAGATAAACGAGATGTACAACCGGATCCTATTTTTGAGGATAAGATGGTCACTCGTTTCGTAAACAACTTGATGCGAGATGGTAAGAAAAATGTTGCTCGCAAAATTGTATATCAGGCCTTCGAAGTTATTGAAGAAAAAACAGGCGAAACCGGAATCGATATATTCCGCAATGCGCTTCAAAACTCAACTCCGGTAGTGGAAGTGAAATCTCGCCGAGTGGGTGGAGCTACTTATCAAGTTCCTATTGAAGTTCGCCAGGAAAGAGGAACCGCATTAGGTATGCGATGGATTATACGTGCTGCACGTTCCCGAAATGACAAATCAATGTCTATTCGCCTTTCCCGTGAATTAATTGACGCCTCGAACAATGAAGGTGGTGCCGTTCGTAAAAAAGATGAAACGCACCGAATGGCAGACGCTAACAAAGCTTTTGCTCACTTTAGATTTTAAAGAAGTTTATTTGAATAAGTATTATGTCTGACACGAAAACAGCAACCGACCCGAAAATTATAGAGAAGATCCGCCGGACACGGAACATCGGCATCATGGCCCACATTGATGCTGGTAAAACCACGGTGACCGAGCGCATTCTTTTTTATACCGGTCGTAGCCACCGTATTGGTGAAACGCACGACGGTACTGCCACCATGGACTGGATGGAGCAGGAGCAGGAGCGTGGAATTACGATTACTTCTGCTGCTACTCACTGTATCTGGAAAGATCACCGAATTAATATTATTGATACACCCGGTCACGTTGATTTTACCGTTGAAGTAGAGCGCTCTTTGCGCGTGTTAGACGGAGCGGTTTTTGTACTGGATTCTGTTGGAGCCGTTCAGCCTCAGTCTGAGACCGTATGGCGACAGGCTAATAAGTATGAAGTGCCTTGCATGGCGTTCGTGAATAAGATGGACAAAGTGGGCGCAGACTTCTACAACGTGCTTAAAGAATTAGACGAAAAGCTACATGCTAATCCAATTCCAATTCAGATTCCTATTGGTGCCGAAGAGCATTTTAAAGGAGCCATTGACCTAATCGGGATGCACGCAATTGTGTGGGACGATGAGTCGCTTGGTGCTAAATATGATGTTGTTGAGATTCCTGAGGAATTGAGACCAAAAGCAGAAGAGTATCGCATAAAGATGCTTGAAGCCATTGCTGACCATGATGAAGACTTGATGGAAAAGTATCTCATGGAAGAGGAAATCTCGGAAGAGGAAATTACGGATGTTGTTCGTAAAGCAACGATTTCAAAAGAAATTACGCCGGTTCTTTGTGGTACGGCTCTTAAAAATAAAGGTATACAAGTGCTACTTGATAAAGTGCTTGATTTTATGCCGAACCCACTTGACATACCTCCGGTAAGAGGCATAGACCCTGAAACCGAAGAAGAAGTGAAAAAAGCTCCAGATGTAAATGCTCCCTTTTCAGCTCTTGCTTTTAAAATTATGACTGATCCTTACGTGGGTAGGCTAACATTTATTCGCGTGTATTCCGGCCGGCTTGAAAAAGGTTCTTATACCTTTAACTCTTCTACCGGTAAGAAAGAACGCGTTGGCCGTTTGTTGGAGATGCACGCCAACGACAAAAAAGATCTTGATTATATTCAAGCCGGTGATATTGCTGCCGTAATTGGAATCAAAGATATTCACACAGGCGACACCATCTGTGATCCTGATAATCCGGTTATTCTGGAGCAGATTACTTTCCCTGAGCCGGTAATTAAGCTGGCTGTTGAGCCTAAAACGAAAGCAGATAGTGAAAAGCTTTCTACAGGACTTCAAAAACTGGCTGAAGAAGATCCGACTTTCCAGGTTAAAACAGATCATGAAACCGGTCAGACGACTATTGCCGGAATGGGCGAGCTTCACCTTGAAATTATTGTGGATCGCCTAAGACGAGAATTTAAAGTAGAAGCCAATGTTGGAGCTCCTCAGGTTTCGTACCGTGAAACGATTTCTAAGAAAGTGGATCACCGCGAAATTTATAAAAAACAAACGGGTGGTCGTGGTAAATTCGCTGATATCTCATTCGATATTGGCCCGATTGCAGAGTACGAAGATTACGCCGGTAAAGAAGATCGTGTTACCAGAGAAGATGGATTTATTTTTATCAATGAAATTGTAGGCGGTAATATTCCGCGCGAATTTATCCCCTCTGTGATGAAAGGATTTCAAGCCGCTTTACAAGGTGGTATTCAGGCTAACTACTCCGTAGAAAATATTGGAGTTCGTTTGTACGACGGTTCTTACCACGATGTTGATTCGGATCAATTGAGCTTTGAATTATGTGCTAAGCTTGGATTTAGAAACTCTGCCCGAAAAGCGAAGCCAAAAATCCTTGAGCCGGTAATGAAAGTGGAGGTTATAACTCCCGAAGATTATATGGGTGATGTAATTGGTGACTTGAACAGTCGCCGTGGAATTGTGCAAAGTATGGACACGAGCAACGAAGGCTCAGTAATTAAAGCCCACGTACCTTTATCCGAAATGTTTGGTTATGCAACAGATTTACGATCTCTTACACAGGGTCGTGCGGTATATTCGATGGAATTCCATGATTACACAGAAGTGCCTACGGCCATTGCTGAGGAAATTATCGAGAAACAATCATAATGAAATTTAACAATACTAA
>JBDNFJ010000020.1:0-10340 GCA_041689895.1 Gracilimonas sp.
AACAGAAGCCCACCCAAGTAATGGATTTATAGCAATTCAAAATTTATCAAGAAGCCTTATATTTGTGCGCCGTTAACAAATTAAGCAGGTGAACAGATTGCATACATTTTTTCCTCCAAGAGAGCCTTTTAACGCCTATTCCCACTATTTTGGAGCATTAATAGCCGCCATCGGGCTATTTTTTCTAATGTCCTCCGCAGCCGCTGATCCATTGGGATACAAAATCTCATTTTTGATTTATGGCATCTCCGTTATCCTAATGTTTCTTTCCAGCGGAATCTATCATTCGTTAAATGTGCAAAATAGAACCGAAGAGCTTTTTCGGCTGTTCGACCATATTTTCATTTATGTGGTAATTGCCGGTTCGTACACACCTATGTGTGTTATTGGGCTGCAAGGTGGATGGCAATGGGGAATGCTGTTGGGCATCTGGCTATTTGCGCTGGGGGGCATCCTGAAAAAAGTATTTTGGCTGAATGCTCCTCGCTGGTTTTCAACCGGTATTTACCTGTTAATGGGCTGGGTTTCTACGATTATAGTCCCACAGCTTTGGCACCTTGTTCCTCACGCATTTGTTTATTGGGTTGGCATTGGCGGTTTCTTCTACACCGTTGGCGCAGTGATTTATGGCATCCAAAAACCCAATCCTATTCCTCGTTATTTTGGCTTTCATGAGATTTGGCATTTATTTGTTTTGGGCGGAGCATTTTCCCATTTTTGGGCGATTTATAGATATCTACCTGATTTCAATTTCCCCACTTAATGAAGCTCAATAAATATTTTATTTTATTTTGGATGCTGTTTCCCGTTGTATCTTTTGGGCAGCTCTATAACTCATCTACGATTTTTCGGCCAATGGGCCTGAATTGGCAGGAGCTTAAAACAACACATTTCAGGATAATATTTCCGGATGGAGCAGATTCATTAGCCTATCGTTCGGCGGCTATTTTAGAAAGCCAGTATGCCGGAGCTTCTAAACTGACGGGAGGCACACTGAAGAACTTTCCGGTGATTTTGAATACCTACAACGATCTCTCCAATGGATTTGTAAGCTCCTTCAATTTTCGGTCTGAATTTGATCTTGCTCCTTTGAAAGGAAAAGGGATGAATCCACAGTCGGGCGACTGGCTGGAGACGGTTCTCCCTCATGAATTGGTTCATGCCACGCATTTTAATGTGCAACAGCCGTTTAAGGATAAGAAGCTGAGCATCTCCAACATCATCAGCTTCTTTTCCCCGGATATGGCGCGGATGATTCATGGATTTCCGCCGGTTGGATTGCACGAAGGCTTGGCGGTTTATTACGAAACCAAAGCCGTAGCACCAATGGGTGGACGAGGAAATTATACGTTTTCAAACAATCGCTTCAATGCTAATTTTGGCAGTTCCAACCGCTGGAACATGGGGCAGACGCTCATCACTTCCGATTACACGCTTCCATATAATCGCCATTATATTGCGGGTTATTCATTTGTAAACTGGCTGGAGCATACCTTCGGAGAAGATTTTGCACGGGAATCTATTCGCTATCATTATCAGATGTTCTTTTTGGGATATGGATTTACCCTCCGTCATAAAACAGGAATGTGGCCGGGCAAATTGTACCGCGAGTATGAACGAGATTTAGCCTTGGTGGAGGACGAGCGATTAGCCTTAATTCCAAAAAACACGACCGAAAGCTCAATACTTATTAATCAGTCTTTTAAAGGTGAAGAGGTTCATCGTCCACAATGGATTGATGAACAGAACCTGCTGTATTATGGCTCATTTTATAACGGCAAGATTGGATTCTACCGATATAATTTGGAATCCAAAAAGGTGGATTTAGTGAAAGAGGTTTTTTCGGTGGGGGATTATAACTATGAGCTTGAAGATAATAACACCCTATATTTTGGGAATTATAATCGTCACCCGCGCTTTGCCGGTAGCTATACAACCGATATCCAAAAGCTAAATATTGAAACGGGAAAGCAGCAGCAGCTTACGCATGACTCACGGACTTATGCCCCCACTTCCAATGCAACGCGAGTGCTGGGCATCCAAACAAAAGAAGCCGGCGGGCAAATTGTTGAAGTGTTGGAAAGTGGTGAAATTCAAGTGCTGAAAACATTCACCAATGCCATGCCTATTGCGCTGAAATTCAATCCGCAAAATCCGCAACAGCTGGCCGTGGTCGTACGTAAAAGGAGTGTTCAAGCTTTATGGATTGTGAACTTGAATTCCCTCGCGGACGATTTGGAGAAAGAACCAACTCTCGCATTTTATGAAGCTTCTATTTTTGATCCGGTGTGGCATCCGAATGGGAAAAAACTGTTGTTTACGATGGACAAATACCCGGCTATGAATGTGTACGAATATGACATAGAAAGTGAAAAAATTGTGCAGGTTACCGGCTCGCTTTACAATGCTTTTGAAGCTTCTTATGCTCCTTCAGGAAATAAAATCGCATACATTTTACAATCCGGAGATGAGCGCAAAGTGGCTTTGTTAAACCGTCCCGATTTTTTGGATATAGAGGTGGATCACAATGAACTGCTAACTGGAGAAGAACTTCAGGCTGCTATCCATCGCCCGCTGTTAGGCGCCGGCGTTATGGACTCCATTCAAACCTTACAAAAAGAGCCCTTCCGGGGAGATATCTCCTGGCTGAAACCGAGGGCCGTGTATCCGGTGATTACGGAAAAAGGTGGGACATATCAAAGTGGTGTGGGTTTAGCCAGCGTGGATGCGCTTTCGCGTCAAGCGTATGCCTTGGAGCTTACCGGCATTCAAAACCGATTGTGGTACGACTTCAGCTATACCAATAAAATGTTTTACCCGGGATTTAAGGTCAGAGCCTACAGTGATCCCTCTTTTTTCCAAACCATGATCCTGAATACCAATCAGCGATATTCATTAATGCAGCAAAAACGAGGGGTTAGCCTTTCCTTGCCATTCGAGTATATTTTTAAAGGCGAGACGCGGTATAGCGGTATTTCTTTCACCCCTGAAATCACCGCTGAACAATTCAAATATTATAACCTGCAGTCTACAGAGCTGTCGAGTTTTGCGACCCGTTATAAAGCGGGGGCTTTTTCGCAACTTAGCTTGGGCGTGCTGAATTTACCAAGAGATATTCAACCCTCTTCAGGTATTGCCATTTTTGGTTCGTACGAACAGACCTTGAATTCCCCAACCTACACGCTGGATTTCCCCAACGACCCCACCGCTACCTATGGATTTAAAAAACAATGGGCGGCCTATTATGGAGCTTTTGGGTTTGTATCTCCATTGCGCCGATGGAATCAATCGCTTCGGATAGATGTACGGTTTTTGCAGCAAAGTGATAGTCCCATTTACGCCAACAGTACCATTGTACCATTTGGCTTTTCCGACGCTCCATTTCCAGATTTTGATGCTCAGGGAAATTCTCTTTATAAAAACATTGGGCGACTCAGCACACGCTATACTATTCCTCTTTTTTATCCTGATAACGGGATGCTTACGGTGCCTTTATATGTAAGCAGCATCTATTTATCAACTTTTACACACACTCTAACCAACTTGAATGCCAGCGACTTAATGGAATCAAGTCGGACAATTTTTGGAGCGGGGTTACATCTTCAGTTTAAAGTGTCTAATTTGCTGTTTGATTTAGGTGTAGGACTCGCGTACGAGCCTACTCGTAATAACACACAACTCATAGTTGGCCAATTTTGATGAATCGAAGTTTCCCGTTTTCCCTTTTGCTGATCGTTCTCGCCGTTTCTTTAACGAGCCTGACCGCATGTAAGAATCAGAAATCGGAGGCGCCTCAAACCACTGATAATGGAAATCGAAAAAGCCCGATTGCTATTGCTACCGTTCAACAAGATGGAACCTATATTAAAGTAGTTTATGGGCAGCCCTATCGTCGCGGTCGTACTATTTTTGGTGATTGGGAGCCATTTGGTGAAGTATGGAGAACCGGTGCGAACGAGGCTACCGAAATCACCATCACCAAACCCGTATTGATGGGGGAGCAGATGATTAAGCAGGGAACGTATGCGTTATTCACTATCCCAGAACCTGATTCTTTTACGGTAATACTGAATTACGATCTTGGGCAGTGGGGCGCATTTGACTACAATCAGAATAGAGATTACAAGAAGATGAAATTCCCGGTCAAAAAGTTAGAATCGCCTACAGAAGCTTTTACCATTGAGTTTTCGAAGCCGGAATACAGTATGACTACTATGATATTGAAATGGGATGTGGTTCAGGTAGAAGTTCCGATTCGATTTTATGGAGAATAGCTCAGTTCTCAACCAGCTTCAGCAATTCTTCGGGAACGTCTATATCCATACGCAGCACTTGAGAGGCGTGCGTTTTGCCTTGGGCATCCAGCTTTAGGGAAACGGTTCCGCTGACGAAGTTTTAGTGAGGAATCTCGCAGCGTGCGTAGCTCCTGCTTCCAGTTTTTAAGCCATGATTTGCAGGATTTTGGGATGCAGGGTCGGACGCAGCCCGAGGTTTACAAGCCAGCCTTTTTGAATTTTATTGGAAAACTCCTACACCTCCTCAATTTTCGGCAAGCCGAAAACGGCACCTTCCTCAAGGAAGGACTAATTCTTGCGTATTATACCTTCTATATCCGATTTAAGCTTTGGTTTTATTATTGCGCTGGCAGTCTCCCATTGAGGGGAGCTCAATCAATCAGTTGTTCCTGATTGGTTGTGAGGGGTGTAGTTAGAATGAATGCAGGAGTCGAGCGCAAAGCGTCACACATATCTCAAATCTGTTTTTGATATCCATCTTTCGGCTCAGTTTGAATAGAAAAAGATGCTTCATTGCATGTGAGCCGGGTGATGGATGTTTGTTTACCCCGAACGTTGCGAGGGCCTCCAGACGCTCGTAGGTTCTTTACTGCTGATGTTTTAGGGAGCAAGTACCTAATAAACGATGACGACTAACTACTCAGTTCTCAACCAGCTTCAACAATTCTTCGGGAACGTCTATATCTATTCGCAGCACTTGAGAGGCGTGCGTTTTGCCTTGGGCATCCAGCTTTAGGGAAACGGTTCCGCCTCCGCCCAGACTTTCATTCAGTAGAAAATTCAGTGCTCCAATATTGGGAAGTTCATAACGCTCAACCGTACCTTTACACACATATTTCATGTGTTCTTTCACAAGCTTGGCAGTTAGTTTCTCTTTTAAAAAAGGGTAGATATCCGGGTGGCGGGCAATGATTCCCACATTACTTCCATTTCCTTTATCGCCACTTCGGCCGTGAGCTATTTTCAGAAGTTTAACGGTTGACATAACATACTTTTTTTGGCTGAACTTTCATTAAAGATAACCTGATTTGAAACCACTTCACAATCAAAAGAAATCAAAGCCAGCCTAGTTTTCGGGCCCTGAAATTCATTTTAGTTAAAAAAAACAGTGACTAAAAAGGAACGGCAAACAGGCAGGTTAATCCGATAAGTAATACACTACGGTAGAAACCACGCGTATCTTTTTAATATGTGGATTGTTTTTATCACGGGGCGAAATGCTGAATTGACCCTGATAGGCGGTCTTAATTTTACCGAGTTTACTGTTAGAATCTTCGGCAAATTTCTGTGCTACTTTACGAGCCTCTTTGGTAGATTCCTCAATCATCTGCGGCTTGATGGTATTCAAGCTGTTGTACAAATACTCAACGCGCACCTGATACTCATTTCCCGTTAAGGCAACGCCTTGTTTTCCAAGGTCGGCCAATTTTGTCATGATAGATCGCATTTCCAGCACTCGATTAGAATAAATGGTTACGGTTTCGTTGGCCACATAACGGAATTCAGGATTTTCGGACCCGCCATATTGCTGTGCCGACTTATCTGTAACTGAAGGTGTGGAGACTGAAATCTCTTCTTCCTTCACCCCATTTTTAACGAGGAAATCGCGAATTTTGCCTTCGCTTTTCTCAAGATTTCCATAAATATCCGACAGTTTATTACTGGCTTCGGTAAACTGAATGGGCCAAATAACTACATCTGCAATATGCTCCTGCTCCGCCAGTCCCTTTACCGTGACGGTGCGCTCATATTCTTTAAAATTGATGGCCGCATTGCCAAGGATAAAGCCAAAGGCCACTAACCCTAGGAAAATGGCTGCTCCAATAATGGTGAGTCCGCGATTGCTTTGTAAATCCATGATGTAATAATTTTTAAAAGTGATGTGTATAAAAGGGTACCTAATGTACTATTCTATAGGTAGTGATTTTGTTTCAATAAAAAGAGGAATTTATGAATCAGAAATCAGGCCCGTTCTGCCATTTCGAGCCAGCGCATCATTTTTTTGTCAATCTCATCTTTCAGCTGTTCAAACTCTGTAGAAGTCTTGGTCAGTGCTTCATACTCTAATTCGCCACTTCCCATTTTTGTTTCTATGACTCCTTTCTTTTCTTCGAGTGAAGCAATTTCCTTTTCGAGTTTTTGATATTCTTTGCGCTCGGTAAAACTGAGTTTTTTGGACTCTTTGGCCGACTTATTTTCTGCTTGCTTTTCCTTTTTTGGAAAGGGCGCTTTTTTCTGCTGAACGCCGGATGAGGTTTTTGCCAAGGCTTGCTCTCTAAACTCATTATAGGTTCCGTGGAAATCCTCAATTACTCCTTGTCCTTCAAATACAAAGAAATGATCCACGAGCTTATCCATGAAAAAGCGATCGTGCGAAACAATAATTAGGCAGCCGCCAAAATTTTGGAGAAAGTCTTCCAGCTTATTTAGTGTAAGCAAATCAAGGTCGTTGGTTGGCTCATCCAAAATCAGGAAATTTGGATTTTTGATAAGCACCATCATCAGTCCCAGTCGCCGCTTTTCACCACCGCTAAGTTTCTCTACCGGGGTGTACTGCATTTTAGGAGCAAACATAAAATGTTCTAAAAACTGAGAAGCGGTAATCTTGTCGCCATTGGCAAGTTCAATGACTTCTGCCACTTCTTTGATGACTTCAATCACCCGCTTGCTCTCATCAAGTTGAATTCCACTTTGCTGATAATGACCAAATACAATGGTTTCGCCCGTATCAATGGAACCGGAATCCAACGACTCTTCCTGCAAAAGGATTTTCAGGAACGTACTTTTACCTACGCCGTTTTTACCTAAAATCCCGATGCGTTCACCCTGCAAAAAAGAATAGCTGAAGTTGTCGAGAATCACGGTGTCGCCCAATGCTTTGGATAGATTTTCAGCCTCCAGCACTTTTCCACCCATGCGACTCATATTCACATCCAGCTGCAATTCCGCGTCGTTGCTTTGGACGGTGGCCTTATCCTTGGTGTCATAAAAAGCCTTGATGCGAGATTTTGATTTTGTGGTTCGGGCTTTCGGACCTCGGCGCATCCACTCTAATTCCTTCTTCATCAGCTTGCCGGCTTTGGCAACTTCGGTAGCTTCAACTTCTTCGCGCTCTGCTTTCTTCTCCAGGAAATATTCGTAATTCCCTTTATGGTGATACAGTTTACCGGCATCCAGCTCCAGAATATGATTACACACCCGATCCAGAAAATAGCGATCGTGAGTCACCATCAGCAGTGTCATATTACTTTTCGCCAAATAAGCTTCCAGCCATTCAATCATGTCCACATCCAAGTGGTTAGTCGGCTCATCCAGAATCAGTAGATCGGGCTCGTCGAGCAGCACAAATGCCAGCGCCACACGTTTTCGCTCTCCCCCCGAAAGAGACGCAATCGACTGCTCCAAATCATGGATGTTGAGCACGCCCAGAATCTGTTCCATTTGCTGTTCTATATCCCAGGCTTCAGCGGCATCCATAGCGGCGGATGCTTTTTCAAACGCCTGCTGGGTTTTGGGGCTGAAGTCTTCTGCTTGCGCATGAACGGCATTCTCATACCGTTGCACCGTGCGGATTTTCTCCGAGTCTCCGTGAGCTATAAACTCGCTGATAGTCATGCTGTCATCCATCGCGGGCTCTTGTGCCAGAAACCCGATTCGGATGCCATTGCGTGTCATCACTTTTCCGCTATCCTGCTCCATTTCTCCGGCAAGAATTTTTAATAAGGTAGATTTCCCCGTGCCATTTGGAGCAATAAGAGCGGCTTTGTGTCCTTTAGAAAGGCCGAAGGTTAGGTCTTTAAAAAGGGGTTTAATCCCAAAATGTTTGGAAAGATTTTCAGTAGAAAGGTAGGTCATGAATAGGTTGAAAGTATAAAAGGCTCTGATGATGAGCCCCTAAAATACGGATTTTACAGGTGGAGATGGTACGAAGAATGTAGGATTGAATATTAGCTCACAAAAGTGAATTATCGTTGTACCCAATTCTCAATCTTGATAGTAGAAATCTGTTCGAATACTTGTGCATTTTCCGTTATCCTAATCCGCTCATTTATGATAGAACCACTGAATAGGTCGAGGGCACGAACCATGGTCTCATTTTCCTCAAACGTATTTTCCCCTTTGCTAAAGTAGGCATTGAATTGGAAATAGGAAGAACCCAACTTGTTCTGAAAATGAACCAATTACTTTGCCGTTCGTTTTTAGATTCATTCTTTCTTTTTTCTGCTTTTAATTTTTTAAGATTTTCTAAAAGGCGAAGTCCAGCTCTGATTACTTCACTGACCTTCTTGTATCGTCCAGCAGAAACTTGATTGCTAACGGTTTGGCGCTATGTTTGCGCCCCGTCGAGCGGAGCAACGGATTCATCCCACGTTAGAATGACTTATTGAAACTAAAAGTAATCTAATTAACCAAAAAATGGGGCGCAAAATATACCGCGTGTTGTGCTTTCGTGCTTTTATTTCAAACAATTTGGAAGCATTTCTAAAAAACCTAAACATTTATCGTAATTCAATTCGTGATAATTGACCCCCAAATTTATTGTCTCATAGTATTTCGCTTGGTTTATCTTATAATATTCCTCTGATAATATTCTCCAAAAATCACGCCCTAATTTTTCTGTGATAAACCACTTTTCAAGTAATCGTGCTGCTCTTCCGTTTAAATCCCTAAATGGATGAATATGTGCAAACCTTAAATGAATCAACGAAGCAAAATAAAAGACTTCTTGCTCACTTAGGTTTAAAGAAATCAGTTTTTGAATGTCCTGAAAAAATACTTCCATTTCCTGCTCGACAAATTCAGTTTCAACTGCCATATAAGCTAACCCTGACTTTCCAAAAACTCCAATTTGCTCTATTCTATATTTTCCTCTTTTGCTTTTAATCAGTAAAGTCTCTGAGAATATTTTGTGACAAAACAATAAATTACTCTCATTTAAATTACTTTTTTGTGCAAATTCATAGGCCTCAATCAAATCCTCTATTTCCTCAATCTCTTTTCCCACCTTGAATTTATTTTTATTCAATTCATAGTTCATATAAGAGTTCAAATCAACACTATTTCCCTCAATATTCGACGAATAAACCGCAGATGACTTTGTTAAATAGTCAAATTTCCCATGGTCTTCAGAAAAATCATAATCGTGAATTAGTTTGGGAATTTCATGCCCAATACTCTGGATATAAGTGGCTAAATACTTTCTATCTGTTATTCTCATATAACCCTATTATTTAAGCACAAATATACTCATTCTTGTTGTCAAACTCTTTTGGTCCTGAGGTTTCCAAGCATGAAACACAACGCTAAGGCTATGATGAGTGGGGATTAGAAACCACTAAACTTGCCATTTCTCAAAGCCACACCAATTTATAAATTTACACGTTGTGGCGGAATATCCAAGTACCTCTAAACTTTCCTAACTGATGAAACCCCATTCATTCATAGCTAATGTTGTGCAACGTTTTTAGTATTCTCTCAAGAATTTAAGTAGCTTTTCGGGGTCTTGTCGGTTGTCCCAAAGTCCTGTTATTATTATTTGTGGTTTATTAATCTTGTAAAGAATAGAGTAGTGTCCCATTGAAATTGCTCTGGTCTCCCTAAAATCCGTTTCCTTTCCCATTTCGGGATGAGTTTTCAGTAGTTCAGTTCGTTCCCTAATCGACAAATTTAGTTTTCTCGAGTAACTTGTACTTTTATTACGCTTATTCCAGTAAACAAAAATATGGTTTCGTTGGCGTTTGGCAGTTTGCGTCCAAGATATGCTCAGTCCATCCATTCAGCATCTTCTTTTTCCAAGTCAGTCTCCGAAATCAAATTTGCTTGCTCAATATCGTTTTCACTCATCATAAGCATCTCGATTTGGTAGGAATTCAAGATGAGTTTCTCCTCAGATTTTGTTGAATTGAAAATAGTTTCAATCGCATTAAGCAATTGCTCATTCTTGGTGACCAAAATTCTGTCAATCAATTTGTTTTTTATGCTGTCCAAAGTTGTCATTGTCTGTTTTTTAATAAAAATCGTGAATTTTTTTGGTTTCGCCAAACG
>JBDNFJ010000021.1:0-15091 GCA_041689895.1 Gracilimonas sp.
CTCCGGTGTAGAGATGGTAATGCCAGGCGACAATGTGAAATTAAACGTAGAACTAATCCAGCCGGTAGCGATGGAGAATGGACTGCGATTTGCGATTCGCGAAGGTGGCCGAACGGTCGGCGCCGGAGTGGTAACTAAAATCATAGAGTAAGGATCTGATCGTGGCAACACAACAAAAAATCAGAATCAAATTGAAGTCATATGATCATAACCTGATCGATAAATCAGCTGAGAAGATTATTCAGACTGTGAAATCTACTGGTGCGGTAGTATCGGGACCCATCCCGCTGCCCACTCGTAAAAGCATTATAACGGTGAACAAATCTGTGTTTGTTGACAAGAAATCGCGTGAGCAATTTGAGTATCGTTCTCATAAGCGCCTCATAGATATTTTGTCCACCGGATCACAAACCGTTGATGCATTGATGAAGCTGGAATTACCTTCCGGCGTTGATGTAGAAATTAAAGTATAGAAAAGGACCCGAACACGATGAGTGGTTTGATAGGAAAAAAAATTGGTATGACAAGCGTGTTTGATAACGTAGGACGGAATATTCCGGTTACTGTTATTGAAATTGAACCTTGTGCTATTACCCAGATCAAAACGGAAGAAACGGACGGCTATAAAGCAGTTCAGCTTGCCTCTTTTGATCGCAAAGCAAAGAATTTAAGTAAAGCCGTTAAAGGCCATTTTGATAAAGCAGGTGTTTCTGCTAAGCATCAAGTGGTAGAATTTAGGGATTTTATCCCTGAAGGTCTCGATGTTGGAGACGAGCTTACTATTAATGATGTATTTGCTGTTGGTGATACGGTGGATGTGGTGGCTGTTTCAAAAGGCCGCGGATTCACGGGCGTAGTCAAGCGCCATAATTTTGCAGGCGTTGGAGATGCAACTCACGGACAGCATAACCGATTAAGAGCTCCTGGTTCTATCGGTGGAGCATCAGATCCTTCGAAAGTATTCAAAGGAATGAAGATGGCCGGTCAGTCTGGCAATGAGCGGGTAAAGATTAAAAATCTAAGCATTGCTAAGATTTTGGACGACTCGAATGTTGTTTTGGTTACTGGCCCTGTTCCAGGCCCAAAAGGCGGTTACGTAGAAATTCATAACAAAACGTCTGTTATTTAGTCATGAAATTAAATATTTATAAAATAGACGGATCAAAAAGCAGTAAGAAAGCTGAACTGAGCGACAAAATTTTCGCTATCGAACCCAATGATGTGGTTCTTTATGAAGATGTTCGTCGCCATTTAGCTAACAAGCGGCAAGGTACGGCTAAAACCAAAGAGCGCAGCGAAGTAACCGGAAGTACCAAAAAGATGTATCGCCAGAAAGGAACGGGTAATGCCCGCCGCGGTGATATTAAGTCGCCACTGTTGAGAAAAGGTGGAACTGTATTTGGTCCTAAGCCGCGTGATTATAGCTTTAAGATGAACAAAAAAACTCGCCAGCTTGCCCGTAAATCGGCCTTGTCTTTGAAAGCGAGTGCAGAAGCTATTATTGTAGTTCAAGATTTCAGCTTTGACGAGCCTAAGACCTCTCAAGTGGCTGATATGTTGAAAGCGTTTGATGCAGCCGGGAAAAAAGTAATGATTCTTACGGCCGATACGGATAAGAATATTTATAAGTCTGCCCGCAACATCCCAACGGTTCAGGTTTTGGAAGGATATAAGCCAAACACTTATCAGATTATGCATGCTGATGTGTTGGTGATACAAGAAAGTGCGGTAGCAGTTTTAGAAAATAGTATTGAAGGAAAAACGGAAGAGGCGGCAGCATGAGTATTATCGTAAAACCTGTTATTACCGAGAAACTAAGCCGACTTCAAGAAGAAGGAAAATATACTTTTGAGGTTGCAAAAGACGCAACTAAACCCGAGATAAAAGCAGCAGTAGAAGCTACGTATCAGGGAGTAAAAGTGGCTAAAGTAAATACGGCCATCATGCCTTCTAAACCTAAGGGTAGATATACTCGGAGTGGTTATCAGGCTGGCCGTACCAAAGTTTGGAAAAAAGCCATTGTAACGATCAAAGAAGGCGAAATTGATTTCTTTGCTGAAATTTAAGGATTAGAATATAATGCCTACTAAGAAATTAAAACCAATTACACCAGGAACTCGACACAGGATTGCACCTGTATTCGACGAAATTACAACTGATAAGCCATTAAAGGCTTTATTGGTTGGTAAGCATAACTCTGGTGGACGAAATAGACACGGACGTATTACTTCTCGCCATCGTGGTGGAGGGCATAAACGCCGCTATCGTGTTATCGACTTTAAACGTAATAAAGTGGATGTACCGGCGACGGTTCAAACGATTGAATACGATCCAAACCGATCTGCACGGATTGCACTTGTTGCTTACGCCGATGGCGAGCGACGGTACATTCTTGCACCCAATAAGCTGAAAGTGGGTGATACCATTATTTCGGGCACTAATGTTGCACCGGATCTTGGAAACGCACTTCCTATGATGAAAATGCCTCCAGGTACGTTCATTCACAATATTGAATTACGACTTGGCCAAGGTGGTACGCTTTGCCGTAGCGCAGGTACCGGTGCTCAGTTGTTGGGTAAACAAGACCGTTATGTAAGTGTGAAGCTTCCATCTGGTGAAGTTCGCCTTATTCTTGGAACCTGTTTTGCAACCGTTGGGGAAACAAGTAATCCCGACCACATGAACACCACGATTGCCAAAGCAGGTAGAAGCCGATGGAAAGGAAGAAGACCACAAACACGTGGTGTTGCAATGAACCCGGTTGATCACCCAATGGGTGGTGGTGAAGGAAAATCTTCAGGTGGACACCCACGTTCGCCTTGGGGACAATCTGCTAAGGGTAAGAAGACAAGAGACCGAAATAAATTGTCTTCCAAGTACATCATAAGAAGAAGAAAAACTAAGAAAAAATAATAACTAACGTATGCCACGCTCACTGAAAAAAGGGCCTTTTGTTTACTTCAAGCTTCAACGTAAAATTGATGAAGCCAATGAAAGTGGAAGCAAGAAAGTGATTAAAACCTGGTCACGCAGTTCAATGGTCACTCCAGATTTTCTGGGATTAACACTTGCAGTACACAATGGTAGACAGTTTATCCCTGTGTTTATAACTGAAAATATGGTAGGTCATAAGTTGGGCGAATTTGCGCCAACTCGAACATTCCGTGGCCATCCATTAAAAAAAGCGGCTAAATAATTTAATCGGATATAAGAGATGGACACTCCAGTATTAGAAGCACGCGCAGTACAAAAGCACTTGAGGAAAGCTCCTCGCAAGGTTCGCCTTGTTGCTGATGCTGTACGTGGCGAAACGGTAGAAAGGGCTATTAAAAGACTCGAATTTACCAAGAAAGCATCTTCTGAAGATGTGATCAAAGTGATTAAGTCTGCAGCTGCAAATTTGCGAGACAAATTTCAGGAAGAGCGCTTCGATAACGAAGAACTTGTTATCAAAGAAATTTATGTTGATGAAGGCGTAACGCTGAAGCGAATTCAGCCCGCCCCACAAGGTAGAGCGCACAGAATCAACAAACGTTCTTGCCACATTACAGTAAAAGTGGCCAAGCGCGATCAAGAAAGTCTAAACAAATAAACGAACAATACTTTGGGACAAAAAACAAATCCAACTGGTTTTAGATTAGGCATCATTCGTGGATGGGATTCCAACTGGTTTTCTGAAGAAAACCAGCCAGCTCTTATCATTGAAGACGAGAAGCTTCGCAAATATTTGCACGCAAGACTTCATAATGGTGGCCTTTCTAACGTAATTATTGAGCGTACTCCAAAGCGGATTTTGCTTACGCTTAGAACAAGCCGACCCGGTGTAATTATTGGGAAAGGCGGTGAGCAAATTGAATTGCTTCGCGAAGAGCTTAAGAAAATTACGAGCAAAGAAGTACAAATTAATGTAAGTGAAATTAAACGTCCTGAGCTGGATGCCAGTTTAGTAGCTCAAAATATTTCGCAACAGTTGCAAGCCCGTGTCTCTTTCCGAAGAGCAATGAAAACGGCTATTTCTTCTGCCATGCGAATGGGTGCTAAAGGAATTAAGGTACGCTGTGCCGGACGACTTGGTGGAGCTGAGATGGCTCGTGCCGAACAGTATAAAGAAGGGCAAGTTCCTCTGCATACGTTACGTGCAGACATTGATTATGCTGCTTCAACTTCAAATACCATTTATGGTTCTATTGGAGTTAAGGTTTGGATTTACAAAGGTGAGATTATTGGTGATGTTGACTTAACTCCGGGAACACAAACCGGAAGAGATTCTGACTCGGGCCGTGGTAACAGAAGAGGCGGAGATGATAAAGGAAGAAGAAGTCAACGACGCAGCAGAAATAGAAATCGATCTAATAAAAACAGTTAATAAGAAACGATGTTAGAACCAAAACGAGTTCAGAGACGCCGTGTACATCGCGATAAGCTGAAAGGCAACGCACAACGTGGCCATGTTATTAACTTTGGTGATTTTGCACTAAAAGCGCTTGAGCCAAAGTTTATTACCTCGCGCCAAATTGAAGCTTGCCGTATTGCAATTGCACGATCGTTGCAACGTGACGGACAAACATTTATCCGAATTTTCCCAGACAGACCAATGACCAGTAAGCCTGCTGAAACCCGAATGGGTAAAGGTAAAGGCGCGTTAGACCACTGGATTGCCGTTGTAAAACCCGGCCGCATTCTTTTTGAGATCAGCGGTGTAAATGAAGAAAGTGCAAAAGAAGCCCTTCGGAGAGCTTCGCATAAGCTTCCAATTAAAACCAAGTTTGTAGTACGCAGAGACTACCAGGGAGGATGAGATGAAGGCGCACGAATTACGAGATTTGACACTTACTGAATTACAAGCTCGCGTACAAGATGAGCGTGATGTACTACAGAATCTTCGGTTTTCAAAGTCAGTAACCGGCCAGCTTGAAAATCCGGCCCGACTTCAGAATCACCGTAGAGAAGTTGCCCGATTGGTAACCATTATTAAAGAAAAAAGTAGTGCTGAATAAGCAATAAGGATTTAAACTATGGCACAAACAGAAAGAGCCCAAAGACGACAACGAGTTGGCCGTGTGGTAAGTAACCGCATGGACAAAAGCATAACGGTTGCGGTAGATCGGCAGGTAAAGCATTCTATTTACGGAAAGTATATTACCAAGACTACTAAGTACATGGCGCACGATGAGAACAATGAAGCAAACATCGGCGATAAGGTACAAATTATGTCTACCCGACCACTATCAAAGCGTAAATCATGGCGATTGATTGAAGTCGTCGAAAAAGCTAAGTAACGTATAGAGCATTAGGAATTTGCGATGATTCAAACTGAAACGAGATTAAATGTAGCAGACAACAGCGGCGCCAGAAAGGTGATGTGTATTAAAGTGCTGGGAGATTCCAAGCGACGATATGCACGCGTAGGCGACCTGATTTCTGCATCTGTAAAAACTGCAATACCAGGTGGAGGCGTCAAAAAAGGTGACGTTATAAAAGCTGTTATTGTACGTACGAAAAAAGAATTCCGCAGAAGGGATGGCAGTTACATCCGCTTTGACGAAAATGCAGCGGTTATTATTAATAAAGATCAAGAACCGGTAGGTACACGTATTTTTGGCCCAGTAGCCAGAGAACTTCGTGAAAAAAGCTTCATGAGAATCGTGTCGCTTGCACCGGAAGTACTTTAAAAAAGGAATTAGAGTATGCCACGCAGGTTCAACAAACAAAAGAAATTAAACGTTAAAAAAGGCGATGAAGTGTTAGTAATTGCCGGTAACGATAAAGGTAAAAGAGGCCGTGTATTGATGGTTACTCCGAAACAAGAACGAGTTCTTGTTGAGGGAATAAGTATGCAAACCCATCATGAAAAGCCAACCCAAGACAACCCACAAGGCGGGCGTCTTAAAAGAGAAGGAGCCATTCACATTTCTAATGTAATGGTGATTGATCCTTCTACAGACGAGGCTACCCGTGTTGGCCGCAAGCGAATTGACGAAGACGGTAAAGGCCGTTGGGTTCGCTATGCCAAGACAAGTGGCGAAATGTTGGATAAATAACGCAGATAAATAGCAATGGCTGAAGCAAGATTATATACACAGTACAAAGATGAAATTCGCCAAAAGTTGAGCGAAGAGTTTGAGTATGAAAACCCAATGGCCATACCCAAACTACAAAAGATCGTAATTAACGTAGGTGTAGGTGATGCTATAACCGACAAGAAATTGTTAGATACGGTTGTAGATAACGTAGCTGCGATAACCGGGCAACAACCGGTTACCACCAAAGCTAAGAAATCTATCTCGAACTTTAAGTTGCGTGAAGGCATGCCAATTGGCTGTAAAGTTACCCTTCGCCAGCGCATTATGTTCGAATTCCTGGATCGTCTGGTAAACTTGGCCCTGCCAAGAACACGTGACTTTCAGGGAATTCCGGATAAGAGCTTTGACGGCCGAGGTAATTATACCTTAGGTATTAAAGAGCACACAATTTTTCCGGAGATTGACACAGATAAAGTTTCAAAAGTACATGGTATGGATATTACTTTTGTGACTTCAGCTGAAACGGATGAAGAAGCTTATGCTCTGCTTAAGCACTTTGGAATGCCATTTAAAACGAGAAACTAAGAGATATTCTATTATGGCTAAGAAAGCTTGGATAGCACGTAACAAAAAAAGAAAAGAAACGGTAGAAAAGTACGCCGAAAAACGTCGTAAGCTCAAAGAAGCTGGCGATTATGAAGGCCTGCAAAAACTGCCCCGCGATGCCAGCCCTACTCGGGTTCGCAACCGTTGCAGCATCACCGGCAGAGGCCGTGGTTATGTAGGTAAATACGGGGTATCCCGTATCAAATTCCGTGAACTTGCCCTTGCGGGTAAGATTCCTGGTGTACGAAAAGCAAGCTGGTAAAACTAACTAAGGAATCGATGACTGATCCTATTGCAGATTATTTGACACGAATTAGGAATGCCCAACAAGCCGGGCATCGCAGAGTAGATATTCCCGCTTCTAAGCTGAAGCGCGCCATGACTAAGATCTTGGCAGACAAGGGGTATATCTCAAAATACATTGACATTGAAGACGGAAAGCAAGGAATGATCCGCTTGTTTCTGAAATATGATTCATATGGACACCCTGTAATCCGAAGTATGAAAAGACTTTCAAAACCCGGTTTAAGAGTATATAAAGGTGGAACTGACGTTCCGCGATCTCAAAACGGATTGGGTATTGTAATTCTTTCTACATCCAAAGGTGTGATGACCGATAAAGAAGCTCGCAAGCTTGATGTAGGCGGCGAGATTTTATGCACCATTTATTAATAAACAGTTTTTAGAACTATGTCACGAATTGGAAATTTACCAGTACCTATTTCTGGAAAAGTTGAGTTCAGCATTAACGCTGATAATATTGCAACTTTTAAAGGAGAAAAAGGAACCAACACGCTCCGTATTCATCCTGATATCAGTATTGAGAAAAGTGAGAATGAGCTGATTGTAAAAAGAGCAACCGATGAAAAACAACATCGCGCGCTTCACGGTTTATTCCGCTCTCTTGTTAATAATGCTGTAGTAGGCGTTTCGGAAGGCTACACTAAAAAATTAGAAATTATTGGTGTAGGTTTTCGGGCATCCATGAATGGTGACGTACTGGAATTGAACCTCGGATATTCGCACCCTATTTTCTTTGTTCCGCCGGAAGGCATTAACATGGAAGTAGATACGAAATCTGGGAAAAACCCGATTCTTATTATCTCAGGAGTTGATAAAGAATTAGTGGGCCAGATTTCTGCTAAAATCAGATCATTCCGTAAGCCAGAGCCTTACAAAGGTAAAGGTATACGATATCTGGGTGAACAAATTCGCCGTAAAGCCGGTAAGTCAGCTGCTAAATAAAGGATTTGAATAATGAATAAAACACAACAGAAAAAAACTGAGCGACGAAATAAGATCAGACGACGCATCCGCGCAACCATTAAAGGTACAGCCGAGCGTCCCCGACTTAGCATATATAAAAGCAGCAAACATACGTATCTTCAATTAATAGACGATATAGCTGGTGCAACTCTTGCTTCCTCAAAAGCGGATAGTGGAGTTGATAATGCTAAGGAAGCTGGTTCTGAAATTGCAAAAGCTGCTCAGGACAAAGGAATTAATAAGGTGGTATTTGACCGAAGTGGTTACAAATATCACGGCATCGTGAAGGCTGCCGCTGATGGCGCACGCGATGGTGGATTAGACTTTTAATAGAATTGGGATAAACAATGCCTAAAATAAGAAGAAAACAATCTATACCTGCTGGAAACCTGAATCTCGAAGAGAAACTGGTTCACGTAAACCGTGTTGCCAAAGTGGTAAAAGGTGGTCGTCGTTTTAGTTTCAATGCAATTGTGGTAGTAGGTGATGGGAATGGCGTTTGTGGACACGGACTTGGTAAAGCCAACGAAGTATCTGATGCAATCCAAAAAGGATTCGACAACGCTAAGAAAAACTTGATTCGAGTACCATTAACGAAAACCAGAAGTATTTACCATCCTATAATTGGTAAAGCAGGGGCAGGTAAAGTACTACTGCGCCCGGCGGCTGATGGTACCGGTGTAATTGCCGGTGGAGCGGTAAAATCATTACTTGATGTTGCGGGTGTTCATAACATTCTGTCTAAATCGCAGGGGACCTCTAATCCTCACAACATGGTGAAGGCAGCATTTACTGCTTTGAAAGAGTTAACAGATCCGCTTGAAGTTGCACAGCGTAGAGGTGTTTCTCTCAACAAAGTATTTGAAGGATAAATATCTAAAGGAATTTTAAAATGGACTTAAGCAATTTAAAAGCACCGATCCCAAATCAAAAGAACACGAAAAGGGTAGGGCGCGGACAAGGATCTGGCCGTGGAGAACAATCCGGCCGTGGACATAATGGTCAAAAATCACGTTCAGGTCATAAGCAACGCGCTTGGTTTGAAGGTGGACAGATGCCGTTACAACGCCGTATTCCAAAATTTGGTTTTACAAATATCAATCGAACTGAATATCGTGCAATTAACCTGCACGTCATTCAAGAATTTATTGAAGCCGGAAAGTTAAATGATAAGATTACTATAGAAGATCTTATCAACGCACGGTTGGCCGGTAAAAATGAGAAAATAAAGCTGCTCGGACGCGGTGAATTAGATAAAAAAATCGAAATTGAAGTGCATGCTGCCAGTAAGTCTGCCGTAGAAATGGTAGAAAAAGCAGGCGGTTCATTAACTTTAGTGAATAACTAACAGTATAGATATAGACGGCGCATGAGTCTGATAGAAAACTTTCGTAATATTTTCAAAATTGAAGACCTTAAGAACCGTATTCTTTATTCGGTAGGTCTGCTAATGGTTTACAGGGTTGGTAGTTACATCACACTTCCCGGTGTTGATGCAAACCAGCTTATCAGTAATTCAGGAAATGCAGCCAGCAGCTTGCTGGGACTTTTCGACTTATTTGTTGGAGGTGCATTCTCGCGTGCCGGCGTGTTTGCCTTAGGTATCATGCCTTATATTACCGCTTCTATTATCATTCAGTTGATGGGCGCGGTAGTTCCTTATTTTCAGAAACTACAGAGAGAAGGAGAAGACGGGCGACGTAAAATCACTCGTTTAACCCGCTATGGAACGGTTGGCATTACCGCTGTTCAGGCTATAGGGTTTTCGATTAATTTACTGGCAACGGCTCCCCAGGCGATTGTAGTAAATGAATTCGCTTTTGTGATTACCGCCATGGTTGTGCTTACAGCCGGTACAATGTTTGTGATGTGGTTGGGGGAACGAATTACCGATCGTGGAATTGGAAACGGTATCTCTTTAATCATTATGATTGGTATCATTGCAGCCCTTCCCGCTAATTTCTATAACGAGATTACAACTAAAACCAATGCTATTTTGGTGATTATTGAAGTAGCAGCGTTAATTCTGGTAATTGCAGCTGTAGTGATGCTTACCGAGGGAACACGAAAGATTCCCGTACAGTACGCCAAACGTGTGGTAGGCCGAAAGGTATATGGTGGGACTACTCAATATCTCCCGCTTCGAGTAAATGCAGCCGGTGTAATGCCGATTATTTTTGCGCAGTCTATCATGTTTATTCCAAGCACTATTGGTTCATTCTTTCCTGATAACCAAACCATACAGCTTTTAACCTCTTGGTCTGTTGATTTTACGGGCGTCACCTATTCGATTGTGTTCTTTTTTGTGTGTGTGTTTTTCACCTTTTTCTATACCGCCATTGCCATCAACCCAAAGGAAATGGCAGATACTATGAAACGGCAAGGTGGCTTTATCCCCGGTGTACGGCCTGGTAAACAAACCGTTGAGTTTATTGACAATATTTTGACGAAGATTACTCTTCCAGGTTCATTGTTCCTTTCGTTTGTCGCTATTTTGCCGGCCATTGCCGTAGGCGCGTTTGGAATTACTCCCGGCTTTGCCCTGTTTTACGGTGGTACCAGCCTCTTGATTATTGTAGGAGTAGCCCTCGACACCTTGCAGCAAATTGAGAGCCATTTAATGATGCGTCATTACGATGGCTTTATGAAAACAGGTAGAATTAAAGGCCGACGAAGAGCTTAAGATGATCTACCTGAAGAGTGAAACGGAAATTGATAAGATGCGCGAAAGTGCGCTGATTGTATCAAGAACACTGGCTGAAGTGGGAAAGCACATTGAGCCAGGTGTAGAAACCGGTAAACTCGACAGAATTGCAGAAGAGTATATTGCGAAAGAAAAAGGAACTCCTGCTTTTAAAGGATATGGCCCGGTAGGGAATCAGTTCCCAGCCACTTTATGTATTTCGGTGAATGAGGAAGTGGTACATGGAATTCCTGGCAGCCGGATACTTGAAGAAGGGGATATTGTATCGGTGGATTGCGGAGCTGAAAAAAATGGATACTTTGGAGATCATGCCTATACATTTGCTGTTGGCGAATGTGATGAAAGCGCATTAAAATTGTTGAAAACAACGCTCGAGTCTTTATATAAAGGTATAGAGCAAGCCATTCATGGCAACAGAATGGGAGACCTTTCGCATGCGGTGCAAGCTCATTGTGAAAAAGAAGGATATGGTGTTGTGCGCGAATTGGTGGGACATGGAATTGGGAAAGCAATGCATGAAGACCCGTCGGTTCCCAACTTTGGAAAAAAAGGTAAAGGTGAGCGTCTCCGTTCAGGAATGGCACTTGCTGTAGAACCTATGATTACCATGGGTTCTTGGAAAACAAAAACATTGAACGATGGCTGGACAGTTGTTACAGCCGATGGGAGCATGGCAGCTCACTACGAACATGATATTATAGTTCGTGAAGGAAAGGCTGAAATTCTCAGTACTTTTGATTATATTGCCGAGCTCTCGAACTAAAAAGAAAACAGATTGTATTATGGCTAAACAAGAGCCGATAAAACAAGATGGAGAAATAATAGAAGCATTACCTAATGCACAGTTTCGTGTAGAATTAGATAATGGGCATGAATTATTAGCCCACGTATCAGGTAAAATGCGTATGTATTACATCAAAATTCTCCCCGGTGATAGAGTGGCAGTTGAAATGTCGCCCTATGATTTATCTAAAGGAAGAATAACATATAGATATAAATAAGAGGTTGTCATGAAAACGCGATCATCAGTTAAAAAAAGAAGTTCAGACGACAAAATTGTACGACGTAAAGGGCGTCTTTACGTAATCAACAAAAAAAACCCTCGCCATAAGCAGCGTCAGGGATAATAGAATAACAGACTACTTATATGGCACGTATTGCTGGAATAGATATACCTAAACAGAAACGAGGCGTAATCAGCCTTACCTACATTTATGGAATAGGCCGCTCAAAATCTTTACAAATACTTGAGCGACTTGATATAGATCCAAACACGAAAGTGCAGGATTGGACGGATGAGCAAGTAAGTGGATTGCGTCAGTTAATTGACGATGAATATAAAGTAGAGGGTGCGCTTCGAAGTGAAGTGAATGGAGACATTCGTCGCCTGATCGAAATTGGTAGCTATCGCGGTGTTCGCCACCGTCGTGGGCTTCCGGTTCGTGGCCAGCGTACTCAAACAAATGCGCGTACACGTAAAGGAAGAAAGCGCACTGTTGCTGGTAAAAAGAAAGCTGTTAAGAAGTAATTGTAATTGAAATAACCCATGGCTAAAAAACAAGCAAAAGCAGCAGTTGCTGCAAAGCGTAAGAAGAAAAAACAATTGTCTGATCCTAATGGATTGGCTTTTGTGAAAGCTACATTCAATAATGTGATTGTAACTATTACAGATGCGGACGGAAACGTAATTTCGTGGTCATCTGCTGGTAAAGAAGGGTTCAAAGGTTCTAGAAAAAACACTCCTTATGCAGCTCAGTTGAGCGCAGAAACGGCAGCTAAAACAGCCCATGATATGGGCTTGAAAAAAGTGGCTGTTTTTGTAAAAGGACCTGGTTCTGGACGTGAAGCTGCTGTTCGAGGAATGGCAAGCTCCGGCCTGGAAGTCACTTCTATTAAAGACCGTACTCCGCTTCCACATAATGGATGTCGACCACCAAAACGCAGAAGAGTTTAATTGTAAGAAGATTGTATAATGGCAAGATATAGAGGACCAAAACAAAAGAAAGCCAGAAGATTCAAAGAACCAATCTTTGGACCAAGCAAGGCATTAGAACGCAAACCTTACGGCCCTGGAGAGCATGGACGTTCAAGATTTAATCGTAAATCTGAATATGCCATCCAGCTGGAAGAGAAGCAAAAAGCTAAATACACGTACGGCCTGCTTGAGAAGCAATTCCGTAACTTATTTAAAGCAGCTTCCGCTAAAGGCGGCGTTGCAGGCGAAAACTTGCTTCAGGCACTTGAAAGCCGTTTGGATAATAGCGTGTATCGTATGGGCTTTGCAAGAACCCGACGCCAGGCTCGGCAGCTCGTTACACATAAGCATATAGTTGTAAATGGCGGTGTTGTGAACATCCCATCTTACCAAATGAGCCCGGGTGATGTTGTATCCGTTCGACCAAAATCAAGAAATCTTGATGTTATTGAAGATGCATTAGATGGATCATCCCGTAACAAATATAAATGGGTTGAAACAGATCCTAAATCGCGTTCAGGCAAAATGCTCTATATCCCAACGATGGAAGAGATACCTGAAAACATAAATGTTCAGCTGATTGTTGAGCTTTATTCTAAGTAATTATTAATAGTTTAAGATCTTATTATGAGCAACTATAGCATTCAAATGCCTGAAACTCTAAATGTTGTTGAAGACAACGACAATTTTGGTACGTTTGTTCTTCAACCACTGGAAAGAGGTTTTGGCGTAACGATAGGAAATTCATTCCGCAGGGTTCTGCTCTCATCTCTACCTGGTATAGCTATTACAGCTATAAAAATTAATGGTGTTGATCACGAGTATTCCAGCATCAAGGGAGTTAAAGAGGATGTATATGAAATCATCCTGAACTTTAAGCAGGTTCGCTTTAAGCAGGTGGAACAGAGTTCTGGTGTTATCCATATCTCAAAAAGCGGACAAGGTGAGCTTACAGCTAAAGACATTGATGATGCTACGGCTGAATATGATGTGCTAAATCCTGATTTGGTTATCGCCAATCTTGCGGATGATTCTGAATTAGAAATCGAACTTAGAGTTGGCCGTGGCCGTGGTTACGTACCTGCAGAAGAAATGTCGGTAGAAGATGAAGATGTAAGTCTTATTCCTATCGATGCTATTTTTACTCCCATTAAATCGGTTAAATATGATGTTGAGAACGTTCGCGTTGGTCAGCGTACCGATTATGAAAAATTAGTAATGGATATCGATACCGATGGATCCGTTAATGCAAAAGAAGCACTTACCATTGCCGGTAAAATTCTAAAAGAGCATATCGAGAAATTCATTACAGAAGAAATTGAAGAGCCATTCACTCAAGAAGAAGAAGAAGTTGATGCTGAGAAACAGCGAGTAGCAAACCTTCTTAGAACAAGTATTGAGGATCTCAACCTTAGCGTTCGGGCATATAATTGCTTGAAGTCAGCGAATATCAATTCCATTGGTGAATTGGTTGCGAGAGATGAACAAGATCTACTTAAGTTCAGAAACTTCGGTAAAAAATCACTCAGCGAATTGATTGAAGTTATTGAAGAAAAGAATCTTGAGTTTGGAATGGACGTATCTAATTATTTAGACTAAGAAGAAAGGAATTAAATCATGCGTCACGGAACTAAAGGTAGAAAATTAAGCAGAACTGCTGCTCACCGTAAAACAACCATGCAATCTCTTGCAATGGCGTTGATTAGAGAGCACAGAATAGTTACTACTCTTGCTAAGGCCAAAGAGCTTAGAGGCTACGTTGAACCTCTGATTACAAGAGCAAAAGAAGACTCTCACCATAACAGAAGACAAGTATTTTCGTCTCTTCAAAATAAGGATGCCGTAACTTCATTGTTCACGGAAGTCGGTCCGAAAATTAAAGATCGCCCAGGTGGATACACGCGTGTTATCAAAGCAGGTTTCCGTAAGGGGGATGGCGCTGAACTCGCCGTGATTGAGTTAGTTGATTTCAACGATATTAAGCCGGAAGGCAGTTCTTCTGCTCCTGAAAGCAAGAAGAAAACAAGAAGAGCAGGCAAAAGTAATGCTCCAACTACTTCTACGCCAGAAACAAAGAAGGACGCTGTAAAAGAAGCGGAAGAACCAAAATCAGCAGTGGTTGAAGAAACCACTGAAGAAAATAAATCTGATTCTGAAGCCGAAAGTAAAGAAGAAGACGAGAAGTAGGCTTCTTAAAACCATTGTACCAAATAGGCGCTATATATAGCGCTCTACAAGTGAGCTCATTTGTATAAATAATGGCTCCAAACGATATCAAAAAAAGTTTAATTATTTAGAGATTTAAGTTGACATCGTTTAGTTAAATCTCTTATCTTTGGTTTCTGTTTCGCAACCGATTTTACAAAAGCGAAACAATAGTTCTTTTCCATACTGAAGTATAGATCAGATTGTTTGTGCGAGCGAGAGCTTGTTCAATTCTTTGATGCATTTTTAATGCATTTTATAATGACAAGAGCGTAGGGTCAGCTCACAGAGTATAATAGATAATATTTACAA
>JBDNFJ010000022.1:0-3800 GCA_041689895.1 Gracilimonas sp.
AAGAACTAAAAAAGTTCCCCACCAGTGGCAGGGAACCACAAGGTAAACCGCCCTATGAAATGGCTGTTTCCTCTCAGATGGAATAAAGGTAATTATTTTAGTAATGTACTGTTGATTTTTAACACAGTACCTTAAACACGGAGTTGTTAGGTGCACTAAATTTAATACGCTTTAAAATGGCAAAGATTGACCGACTAATTTCAAAAGCGCAAGAACATCTTGATCCAAATGAAAAAATAATCTCAGTTTTGATGGGAGCTTATGAAGCTGAGATTTTTGGGAGTAATTCTGTTAGGAATGGGATTTTCATTGCTACAAATCAGCGTTTGGTATTTTATGCCAAGAAGTTAACTGGATATGATTTAGAAGACTTTCCCTTTTCAAATATTTCCTCAATAGAATCTGGGAAAAACTTGATGGGACACACAATTTCATTTTATGCTTCAGGTAATAAGGTTAAAATGAAATGGATTTCTGTTGGGGAAGTTCCAAAATTTATGGATTATGTTCGGTCTAATATTGGAAAACAGCCTTCCAATGTTATTCAACAGAACGAAAGTATCCCAGATCAAATCGAAAAACTATCTAAGTTAAAAGACCAAGAAATTCTAACTGAAGAAGAGTTTCAAATTAAAAAAAGAGAGCTATTGGCTCGTTTATAATTTGGCGTACGCCATCTAACAAGCGTTTCGAATGGAGTTCTTATATCTATTAATTTCAACTTATCTCGTTTGGCAGTATCTAGACAAATCCTAAACAATGTCTGATTTAGAAATGATTTTAGTAATTATAGCAAGTATTGTAGGACTTGGTGGATTGATATGGCTACCCAAACTTTATCGATGGATAAGTGGTATAAAAGTCAATTTAAGTATAATGAAGAGTTTTGAAGAAACACAATCAGATGAAATAATTGCTAAGGTTGTTAACAGGAGTAATGAATCACAATATATTATTCGTTGCGTAGCTTACAGTACCTATCCAGCCTCTGTAGTATTATTTCGACATATCAAGAATCCATTTCTAAACCCGAAGCAATATAAAAGGATCAGATATAGCAGCCCATCTTTTGATTTATTGGGGAATGAAAAGCTGAAACTTGAACCTTTTGAACCAATTAATCTTCACTATCATTTTCCAAAAAACCATCCGTTTGCAAAATTAGTAACGCCTATGATTCAAGTTGAGGTTGAAATATCAAATGGAAGGATTTTCAGAAGCAGTAAGCTTACCGTTCCAGAGAATTGGATGTTATAATATTAGGGAAGGCTTCACCAAAACGCCCACAAACCATATCTTTTCACCTCAGAATATTTATGAAGAGCACAATTTTATCTTTATTAATTCTTTCAGCCTTAATCATCCCTGCTTGTTCAACAGAAAAAGATAAACAGGTAAATATTGATGTTGATTTGAAAGAGTTTGGTTTAGATACGCTACAATTAAGAAGCTTCAATTCGAATCAAATTGATTCACTTTCCATTGTAGTACATGAAAATATTAAGAAGGAATTCCTTGCTTTTAAAAATGCTGGCATTGAGGAGAGTAAATCAAGTGGCCCAACTGAGGAATACTTTGGGGATAAGCTTTATGGTTATTATTTAGCATTCCCGAGCTCTGAGAATGGAGTAGCAAATCTTAAAAGAGCATTTGCAATTTGGAGCGTTTCAAAAGCGGGTAATAAAATGAAAATGGTCTTAAATACGATTTCATTAGATAAGGAATACTGGACTGAGCTAGCTCATGATTATCCTCTAAATCAGCTTTATTTACGAGGAAAGAACTGGATTCCTTTCGTTGACAGCCGGAAACAAAAAGCCTATCACAATCAGTTATCAGAATGGATTTCAAAAACCAAAAGTGAGAAAAGCCTAACCCATCTGAATTTTTATTTTGCGGATATCTATTTCAAGAAGAAAGATTATGAACAAGCAGATGATTACTTAATCAAGGTTTTAGAATTAAACCGAGATTCTGTTATCTCAGGTTCAGAACAAATTGTGGAGAAAGCTCAATCATACTACAATGAAATACATCCTCTTCAAATAGGCGATTAAGCACCTACATTTTCCGCTACTTCAATTAACGGAGAAGAAATAGACCTATCAGAATATCACGGTAAAGTAATTCTGCTGGAGTTTTGGTCGACCACCTGTGGTCCTTGTATTAAAGAATTGCCAAATATGCGGGATTTATATTCATCCTTCAAAAATCAAGATGACTTTGTGATGATTTAATCGGTATTCTGGATAACTCGAAGCATTTTTCTTTTGCCAACAATAACTTTCAAGGATTTTTAGATTCGTTGAGGCTCAATATTAAAGACTGTACTCTGAATGATATTTTTGAACATGAAAATATAAGAGTGGCCAAATTTGAACAGAACATACATAATCATGAGCCTTACACCGTAAAGATTAGACGCTCGGAAGTTTCGTGCGTTCTTCACGAGGAAGCAACGGACTATTATGATTTTCAATATGTTTCTATTGTGGATAAGGACGATGAAGAGCAGGCCGCCCTTATTATCCTTCACGACAAAACAGAGGATCGGCTCAATGATATCAAGCGAAATAACATGATTAATATCATCGTGCATGAGCTTAAAAATCCCATTACCGGAGTTATTGGGCTTTCCGGTTTAATGCTTGACAGTGATAAGATAAGTGAGGAAGAGAGCCAAGTTCTTTTAAGTGAAATCAAGCTTTCGGGCGAGCGTATGAACAGCTTGGTAAACCGGTTTCTGGAAATACAGCGGCTTGAATCTGGCCGAGCTAACATTGAATATGAGTACATTAATCTGGTTCAAATTACCGAGCGAGTGCTTAGCATTACGCATCCTCTACTAAGTGAAAAGAGGCTGAAATCTACCCTTACTAAAGACGGCACTCATTTTATGGTACGTGGGGGAAGTGATCTGGTTTTTGATGCTATCCAAAATCTGGTAAGCAATGCCATTAAATACGGTGAACAAAGCCGAACTATTGAAATTGATGTACAAGAAATGGAAGAAGTAGTTAAAGTGAGTGTTACCGACCACGGTTATGGCATCGCTTTGGAAGAACAGAAAAAAGTGTTTGAAAAGTTTTATCGAGTAAAATCCAATAAAGCATCTGCTAAAGAAAATGGTACCGGGTTGGGGCTCCCTTATGTGCGTGAGATTATGCACCGGCACAAAGGAGAAATTGAGCTTCAATCGAATGAGAAAATAGGAAGCCGTTTTACGCTCATTTTTCCAAAGGCAATGAGTGAACAAGGAGTCACATGATGAAATATAGTATCATTCTAATAATCGCTTGTTTAATCCCCTCTGTTTCATTGTATGCCCAAGAAGCACCCGTCACCTTTCAAGCTAAAGACCTCCAGCTAATGTCGCAGCGTATTACCGGTTCGCAACAAAACTGGCCGTTGGTTGTAGAGCTTGCGCATCATAACTCAGAGAATAACTCATTTACGCTGGCACCTTCTGATGTGCTTCGGCTACAGAATTTTTCTACCCTTTCAACTACGGTTTCAAAACAGCAAAAACGGGTACAGGATTTGATTTCGTCGGGAGCTACTATATTTGCACCTCAGAAATTGAAACAAGTAGAGCTGCTGTCCACAGAATACAAAAAGAGTGTGCAGAACGGTGAACTTGAGGAAGCTGTCGCCTATGCCGAAGAATTTCCCGAAGCCGTCAACAATCTTGAGCAAACTTTACTGGCTAACCGCCTGGTGGATATCCAAGCACAGATCACCAAAAAAGATGGCGATGTAAATAAACGAAAGGGGCTGCTGGGTAGTTGGGAGGATGCCTC
>JBDNFJ010000023.1:0-4480 GCA_041689895.1 Gracilimonas sp.
AAATATGCTCCCCAAAATAGAATGGCTATAGCCTGATGGAATACACCCAGTGAAATCGGTACGCTGTAAATCAGCGTTGTGATGCCCAATACATATTGAAGACAAAGGATGCCTAAAAGACTGCCGGTAAGCAATACCAACACTTTTTGTGAATGTGCAATTCTTGATCTCCACCAGAACACAGCTACGGCGCACAACAAAATGGTGCCGCTTAAACGGTGAACCCATTGTACCGCACCGGGATTTTCGACCAGGTTCAACAAAAAAGGATGCAAACTACTGAACGTGGGCGGAATCCATTGTCCTCCCATTTTTGGAAAAGTGTTGTACATATAACCCGCATCGAGGCCTGCGGTAAAAGCACCATATAAAAGCTGTATCCAAAAAAGAATACCTATGGCAAGAAGCCATTTTTTTAGAGGTATTTCTGTACTCATTCCTTGTTCGGAAGTTCGGCCATAACGCACATCCAGTGCCAGCCAGAAACAGTATCCTACCAAAATAAATGCGAGCGATAAATGAGCCGCTAACCGATAATGGCTGACGTAGGGGTTATCTACCAGCCCGCTTTTTACCATAATCCATCCCATGGCGCCCTGTAAAGCCCCAAGAAAAAGCAGGATAAATAGCCGTTTTAGTAGGGAGCGGTCAAAGCGACCCTTCACCCAAAAATAGGCGAACGGAATGATAAAAATGAGCCCAATCAAACGGCCAAGCATTCGGTGCAAATATTCCCAGAAGAAAATCTGCTTAAATTCGTGTACGTTCATATCTGCATTCAGTTGCTGAAACTGAGGGAATTCTTGGTAGTGCTCAAAAGCCTGGTTCCATTCTGTTTCGTTGAGGGGAGGGATTGAACCCATCAGCAGGTTCCAGTCACTCATAGAAAGTCCTGAATCGGTTAGCCGGGTAATTCCCCCGATTATCACCATTAAACTAATGAGAGCTACACCGGAAAGAAGCCAAATATAAACGGGGCGATTGTGTGTTTTAGTCATCGTAAATGAAAGTAGTTTGGATGATAAAAGGTTGTTATAAAAACAACTCTTAAGGTAAGGCCTTATTTGCATTTTTATGTGAAAAGGTCGGATAAAACTAAAAAAAGCTCCAACATTCATAAAAAATATATATTAAAATAGTACTTTGTCTTTTATGGTTAGTTACGACCGCATAGGGAATTATACTCACTAAAATATGTATGTATGAATACGGATACCAAAGCCAAGAATCGGGGTAGCGAACTCTTAGAATCTAAAACTGAGATTATGGCTCCGGCAGGCAATTGGGCTTCGCTACAAGCTGCGCTTCAAGGCGGGGCTGATGCCATCTATTTCGGGATTGAGCAGCTAAATATGCGCGCCAGGGCTTCCAATAATTTTAAGATTGAGGAGCTTTCTGAGATCGCCGAGTTTTGTTCTGAAAGAGATGTGAAAACCTATCTAACCCTGAACACCATTCTATATGATCACGATCTTCCGCTAATGAAGAGGATTATTGATGAAGTAAAACGATGTGGAATATCGGCCATTATTGCAGCCGATCAGGCGGCTATTTCTTATGCTTCAAAGAATGGTGTGGAGGTTCACATATCGACGCAAGCTAATATCTCAAACATTGAGATGGTGGATTTTTACAGTCATTTTGCAGATGTGATGGTTATGGCACGCGAGCTCAGCCTTGGGCAGGTTCAAAAGATTGTGGAAGGTATTAAAGAGCAAAATATTACCGGCCCTTCAGGAGATTTGGTTCAAATAGAGATTTTTGCGCACGGAGCTTTGTGCATGGCCGTTTCAGGGAAATGCTATATGAGCTTGCATACCTATAATTCTTCGGCGAATCGTGGAGCTTGCAAACAAAATTGTCGTCACGCCTACAAAGTAACTAACGATGAGGGCATAGAGCTTAAGATTGACAATGAATACATCATGTCGCCCAAAGACTTGTGTACCATCGACTTCTTAGATCAGGTATTGGCAACCGGCGTGCGAGTGCTGAAACTGGAGGGGAGAGGAAGGTCGCCCGAATATGTAAAAACGGTGACACGCTGTTATAAAGAAGCAGCTTTTGCGATTGAAAACGGCACATTTGATGGAGCAAAAGTAGCCAAATGGAAAGCCGATCTCGAAAAGGTTTATAACCGAGGATTTTGGGATGGCTATTATCTGGGCAGGAAGCTCGGGGAATGGAGTTCGGTTCATGGCTCGGCGGCAACCAAGGAAAAGATATTCATTGGGAAAGTGCTGCACTACTATCCGAAAGCACGAGTGGCGCACATTCGGATAAAAGCAGGCTCTTTGTCTCAGGATGATAAGCTGCTGATTATTGGAAATAAAACCGGGGTAGCCGAACCTGAAATTGATTCTATTTGGATGGATGAGCAAGAAGTTCAAAAAGTAGAGAAAGGAAATGATTGTACCATCCGAATAAATGAGGAAGTGCAGGAAGGGGACAAGGTGTATGTTTGGGAGGACCGAACTGCATGAAAATCACCTTTCATAGATCGAAATGTATTGGCTGTAATTATTGCGTTGAAGCATGGCCCGAACGGTGGCAAATGTCTAAAAGAGATGGAAAGAGCGTCTTAATTGGTGGCAAGAAAAAAGGGAAAGTATATCAGGTTGAAGTGGGAGAATATGAGAGAGAATACAATGAGCGAGCCGCCGCCGCTTGTCCGGTGAATATCATCCGAATCAATCATTAGCATCATAAAAAGAAACGTAAGTATGAATAACCCATTTTTCACTCCACAAGGTGTTGCCGTTATAGGAGCGTCTCAAGATGCTCATAAGTTAGGATATGGCGTAATCCGAAATCTGCTTCAATATCGATACAAAGGAAACATCTATCCCGTAAACAGAAATGCCTACGAAATACAGGGCTTAACCAGTTTTGAATCCGTAGCTAAAGTGCCCGACCCGGTAGATTTGGCTATTATAATTGTTCCGGCAAAAGCAGTAGCAGGGGTGTTGAAAGAATGTGGCGAACGAGGCATCAAATACGTGATTATTGTAACCGGCGGATTTAGTGAAACAGGTGCTGAAGGCAAACAAATGGAAGAGGAGCTGAAAGAAATAGCATCGCGATATGAAATCCGAATGGTGGGCCCAAATTGCATTGGCACCATCGACACGCATACTCCTGTAAACACCACTTTTGTAGTTGGAATGCCCGAGCCTGGCGAAATTGGCTTCATCTCTCATTCGGGAGCCATGGTTGCGGCTATTATTGATTGGGCTGAAGGAAGTGGTATTGGGTTCTCCAGAATAGCGAGCCTCGGTAATCAGATTGACGTGAATGAAATTGAAATGACAAAAACTATTGCCGGAGATCCAAAAACCAAAGTAATTACTGCCTACATCGAAGGCGTTTCCGATGGGCAAAAATTTATGCAAGTAGCTAAAGAAGCCGCGTTGGAAAAGCCATTTTTGGTGCTGAAAGGTGGACATGGCGAAAGCGGGGCTAAAGCTGTGGCATCTCATACCGGAGCGCTGGCGGGAAGTTCAGAAGCTTATGCGGCTGCTTTCACGCACTGTGGCATTCAAGAAGCGCACACCATCGAAGAAATGTTTGAGTGGGCGAGAGCCATGGCTTGGCAACCTCTTCCAAAAGGGAAACGCGTGGCGGTACTGACAAATGCCGGAGGTCCTGCAATTTTAGCGGTGGATGCCTTGGAACAAGTGGGCTTGGAAATAGCCACTCTCACGCCAAAGACAAAAGAGTATCTAACCTCTCGTTTGCCCAGAGCAGCCAGCGTGCATAATCCTGTGGATGTGCTCGCGGGTTCAGGGCCAGGGACATATACGCTTGCTTTAGAGGCCATATTAGTGGATGAAAATGTGGATGCCGTCGTGGTCATTCAGGCTCCGCAAGATTGGTTTCTGCCCGTTAGTCTTGCCGAAGTGGTGGGCGAAGTTGCGGGGGCACATCATAAGCCGGTAGTTACATCAATTATGGGACGGGCTTCGGTGGGTGATGCTCTCAAAATCCTCCAAAGAAGAAGAATTCCGAATGTGGCATTTCCGGAGCGTTCTGCATCCGTTCTGTCAGCCATGATTGAGCGCCGTGAATGGCTAGAATCTGATAAGGAAGAAGAATCTGTTGAAATTAAAGTGGACGAAAAAGCAGCGAAATTAGCTGTTGCTCAAAAAGATTGGAATGAGTTGTTAAGCCTTTATGGAGTCTCATTTCCCCGTCAAGAATTTGCCCCAACGGTTCAAAAAGCCATAGAAGAGGGATTGAGAATTGGTAGAACTGTAGCGGTGAAGTTAGTGTCGGATGAGGCCAGCCATAAATCGGATATAGGGGGAGTGAAGCTCGGTATAAAAGGGGAAGATGAGCTACGAAAAGCTTGGCAAGAAATTGAGGAATCTACCCAAAAAGCACAAATAGGCATGAAAGGGGTACACATCCAAGAAATGATTCAAGGCGTGTCGGAGGTTATTGTTGGGATGGTTAGGGATGAACAATTTGGGCCAACCGT
>JBDNFJ010000024.1:0-2080 GCA_041689895.1 Gracilimonas sp.
ATAGCGCTTACTTAAATCAAGATTTGGTCCCATGGCATTAGCCATCACCGTAAGGCTGTCTAAGTGGGAGGATATAATCTCGCCGCCTATAATATATACGTAGCTACTATCTTTGCCTTCGTGCTCAGGATCAACGCGGCCGATCATATCAATATTAATATCTGCTACCGTGTTCTCCATGCTGAAGATGGGGTGGTCTGAATAATAACGAGAGCCCAATAATCCTTTTTCTTCCCCAGATACATTTAGGAAGAGTACGCTTCGTTTAGGACCAACACCGGCTGCCTTTGCTTCCGACATTGCCTGGGCTGTTTGTATAGTTGCAACCGTTCCGCTGCCATCATCATCGGCACCGTTGTTAAGCGCATCGCCGGTAGAATCGGGTCGTGTAATACCTACGTGATCGTAGTGAGAGCTTAGCACAACCACTTCATGCTTTAAATCAGGATCGCTTCCTTCTAAAAAGGCCACGATATTTTGAGAGGTAACCGTATTTTCATTTACCGTTGGGTTATGCTCCAGAATGTAGTCAAGTTTTTTGGCCTGGAAAGCAGCGGGGTCTGCAGCCAACTGCTCTTCGAGCTTGCTAAGTGCTGCTAAATTGTTGAGACCAAGTAGTTTTGTAGCCAACTCAGGATTTATACGGTTGAAGGCAGGAGAAGCTCCGGCATCATCTTTTTGAAGATATTTGAGCGATAATCTACCTCCTTGGCCGAAATTTTCTTGACGGCTTTCGGCTTCTTCCGTGAAGTCGTTTACATCAGTATCATTAATTAGGATGGCACCCAATGCTCCTTCAGAAAAAGTTCCTTGTAAAAAACGCATATCGGTTTTTCCTCGTTGGTACGCTACCAAGAGCCATTTCCCATCTACATTTTCAGGATATTGGTTAATGCCTTCTTCCTCATTTCTCATGCCGGCGCCCACAAAAACGATGGGGCCCGAAAGCGGATCGCTCCCGCCAAATAAAGTGACAAAATTACCGATTTCGTCTGCACTATGCGTAGAAGCATCTACCACAGAATTATCAGAAGCATTAAGCACTCGGTATGAAATTTCTTTTACCGTAGGCTGAATAAGATCAAAGTGCTGAAAGTAGCTGTTGTTATCGCCTACAGGTTTGAGACCCATTTCCGTATATCGTTTAGAAATGTATCGTGCGGCTTTTTGTTCTCCAATAGTGCCGGTTTCTCGGCCTTCCAAAGAATCATGGGAAATTACAACTAAGTCGTTGTATAAGCTTTGTTCCGTGATATTGTTGGCGAACAAGTAAATAGTCGGTGCCGGTTTCTGCGGACTCTTGGTAAACATGCTGCAAGCGGATGCTGTAGCAAGAGTTATAAGTAGTAGTATTTTATTGGTCATTGTTGATGGTTGATTAGGTTAAGCGCCTATGATTTCGTCCACAGGCTTCAGGTCTATGTGAAATTGGGAGGGCTCGTCGCCCAGAAATAAATTAATCTGTTGTTCTTTAATCATTTCGAGCACGGCGAGAAAGGTAACGACTACATAAATTTTATTTTTGAGGGTAGCGCACATTTCCATGAATGTTTGACGTCCTTTTTCTTGCAAACTATTCAGTATAAATTCGGCTTGTTCCTCAATTGTAGTGGAAGCTTTCTCCACGCGGTGAACGATGTTTTTGCGTTCGATATCTTGTAATACTTTTTTAAAGGCAGCAATAAGGTCGAACATGGTTACATCCTGTAAGGCCTCACCCGAAGCTTGTTGCTCTACCTCATCGGCCTCAGGGTAGCCGCGCATATATTTTTTACGAGTTTCTTCGTCCATGTCGTCCATTTTTTCCGACATTTCTTTATACCGCTTGTATTCCAGCAATCGCTGAACCAGCTCATAACGGGGATCACTTTCATCCAGCTCCTCATCTGCTACATCTTCTCTGGGGAGCATCATTCTTGCTTTAATCGACATCAATACGGAAGCCATTAAGATAAATTCGCTGGCAACATCCAGATCCAGCTCTTCCAATACATGAATATATTCCAGAAACTGCTGGGTGATATAAGAAATGGGGATATCATAAATATCTAATTCATCCTTTTTTATGAAAAAGAGGAGC